>NZ_JARVSV010000031.1:0-114578 GCF_030209025.1 Pseudomonas sp. MEJ086 | reverse complement strand
TGAAGCCCACCCTACTCCCAGAGGCATCAACCGTAGGGTGGCGCTTTAGCCCACCGAAGCCATTCAACGCCGATGGTGGCTGACTGTTCAAAGCATGCGCTTCGAAGCTTCGGGCCGTGGGGGTTATTGATGGTGGGCTGAAGCCCACCCTACTCCCAACGCGTATCAACCGTAGGGTGGCGCTTTAGCCCACCGAAGCCATTCAACGCCGATGGTGGCTGACTGTTCAAAGTATGCGCTTCGAAGCTCCGGGCCGTGGGGGTTATTGGTGGTGGGCTGAAGCCCACCCTACTCCCCAGGCGTATCAACCGCAGGGTGGGCCGGACGATGATCCGCGTCAGCCCACCTGATACGTACCTATCAGGATACGAGCGCGAATAGTGGCCGTGCCGAAGGCGCTCAAGCGTTACACTCTCCGGCCAACCGACGGAGCTGATCATGTCTCATCCTTTCGCCGCCCTCACCCCCGATCTGGTTCTGGATGCCGTCGAGAGCCTCGGCTACCTCAGCGACGCCCGCGTGCTGGCGCTGAACAGCTACGAGAACCGTGTGTATCAGGTAGGCATCGAAGCGGAGACGCCGCTGATTGCCAAGTTCTACCGACCGGACCGCTGGTCCGATGAGGCGATTCGCGAGGAGCACAGTTTCACTGCCGAACTGGCTGAATGCGATGTGCCTGTCGTGGCGCCACTGCAACGCGATGGCGAAACCCTGTTCGAACACGCTGGTTTCCGTTTCTCGCTGTTCCCGCGCCGAGGCGGCCGAGCACCGGAGCCAGGCAATCTGGATCAGCTCTATCGTCTCGGGCAACTGCTCGGGCGCCTGCATGCGGTTGGCTCGCTGCGCCCGTTCGAACACCGCGAATCGCTGCGGGTGGACAACTTCGGCCACGCCTCCCTGGCGACCTTGCTGGAAGGCAACTTCGTACCGCGCAGCCTGCTGCCGGCCTACGAGTCGGTCGCCCGTGACCTGCTCAAGCGTCTGGATCAGCTGTTCGCGGAAAACCCGGTGAAAGCGATCCGCCTGCACGGTGACTGCCACCCGGGCAACCTGCTGTGCCGTGACGAGACCTATCACATGGTCGATCTGGACGACTGCCGCATGGGCCCGGCGATTCAGGATCTGTGGATGATGCTGGCCGGCGAGCGCCACGAGCGGCTTGGCCAGATCGCCGAACTGGTCGACGGCTATCAGGAATTCCACGACTTCAACCCGCGCGAGCTGCCGCTGATCGAGGGGTTTCGTTCCCTGCGGCTGATGCACTACAGCGCCTGGCTGGCGCGGCGCTGGGACGATCCAGCCTTTCCACAGAGCTTCCCCTGGTTCGGCAGTGAGCGGTACTGGGGCGAGCAGATCCTGATGCTGCGCGAGCAAATCGCCGCCTTGAACGAAGAGCCGCTGAAACTGTTTTGAGCAGCAGGCGCCTGCGATAATAAAGCTGAACGCACGGACAACTCCGCACCAACGCACTAGAATGGTGCAAACCTCCACTGCCTTATCAAGGACTTACATGGCCACCGCAGACCTGCGCCGCGGCTACATCCTGGGCCTTTCGGCCTATGTCATCTGGGGCCTTTTCCCGCTCTACTTCAAGGCGATTCAGGCTGTTCCCTCGCTGGAAATCATCGTCCACCGGGCGCTCTGGTCGGCCGTATTCGGCGCGCTGCTACTGCTGGTATGGAAGCATCCCGGCTGGCTACGCGAGCTGATCGACCACCCGAAACGCTTCGCGGTGCTGGCCATCAGTGGCTCGCTGATCGCCGGTAACTGGCTGGTCTACGTCTGGGCGGTGAACAACGGGCGCATGCTCGAAGCCAGCCTGGGCTACTACATCAACCCGCTGGTCAACGTGCTGCTAGGCATGTTGATCCTCGGTGAGCGGCTGCGTCGCCTGCAATGGGTTGCCGTAGGGCTGGCAGCCGCTGGCGTCGCCCAGCAGCTATGGCAAGTCGGCAGCCTGCCCTGGGTGTCTCTGGCGCTGGCACTGAGCTTCGCCGCCTACGGCCTGATTCGCAAGAAAGCCCCCGTCGCTGCGCTGCCAGGCCTGGTGGTGGAGACCTGGCTGTTGCTGCCGCTGGCCATTGGCTGGATTCTTCTGCACCCCGCGGCGATGAGCAACCAGCCGGCATTCTGGACCACCACCGAGGCCTTGTGGCTGATGGCGGCCGGCCCGGTCACCCTGATCCCGCTGGTGTGCTTCAACGCTGCCGCACGGCACCTGCCCTACACCACCCTGGGTTTTCTGCAATACGTGGCGCCGACTCTGGTGCTGCTGCTGGCCGTGTTCGTGTTCGACGAGCATTTCGACCCGAGCAAGATGGTCGCCTTCCTGTTCATCTGGGCAGGTCTGGCGGTGTATAGCGTCGATGCCTGGCTGACCCTGCGCAAACGCTGACCGGCAAAGCCGAGGGCAGGCATTCGCGCTTGCGGATTCCTGCCCGGCTCCGATCCCCACGACCTTCCACACAAAACCGATCACAAGCGATTGCAGGGCCTGCTTGCATCCTGCAATCATATGCGAATAGTTATTGCTTTATTTCTCCTTATTCGCGGAGCTACGTGTGTCTGTCGGGGAATCCACGCATCAGCAACTGACGGGTCAGCTCTATCGCGATCATCGCGACTGGCTGCTCGGCTGGCTGCGTAAAAGCCTGAGTTGCCCGCAGCGAGCCGAAGACCTCAGCCAGGACACCTTCGTCCGCATACTTGGCAAGGCCGACCTGCAGCAGATGCGTGAACCCCGCGCCCTGCTCGGCACCATCGCCCGCGGGCTGCTGATCGATCACTTCCGTCGCAACGCCGTTGAACGCGCCTACCTGGAAGAGCTGAGCCACACCCCTGAAGCGGTGCACGCGAGCCCGGAAGAACAGGCGCTGGTGCTCGAGGCCCTGCGCGAAATCGATCGTCTGCTCGGCACGCTGTCGCTCAAGGCGCGCAGTGCCTTCCTCTACAACCGCCTGGATGGCCTCGGTCATGCCGAGATCGCCGAACGTCTCGGCGTGTCGGTTCCCCGGGTGCGCCAGTACCTCGCCCAGGCGGTACGGCAGTGCTACATCGCCCTGTACGGAGAGCCGACGGCATGATCGCTGCCTCTGCGCCGGTCAGCAATCGCGTGCTGGAAGCCGCCATCCACTGGCAGCTGTGCCTCGACTCGGGCATGACCAGTGAACGGGAGAAAGTCGAATTCCAGCGCTGGCTGGCCAGCGACCCCGAGCATGTACGCGCCTGGAAACAACTGACCGGCCTGGACCAGCAACTCGCGGTGGCGGCGGCACCGGCAGCGCGCAAGGCCTTGTTGCGGCGCCCGGCTGGCAGCCAGCGACGCACCGTCAGCGGCCTGCTCGGTGTGTTGCTGGTCGCGGTGCTGGGGCTTGGCCTGCTCAACCAGCAGCGCCCGCTGAGCGACTGGCTGGCCGATGAAGTGACCGCAGCCGGCGAACAACGGGAACTGCAACTGGCCGATCGCAGCCGCCTGCGCCTCAATAGCCGCAGCGCGCTGGATATCGCTTTCACCCCCGAAGAGCGTCGGCTGTTCCTGCGCAGTGGCGAAATTCTCGTGGAAACCGCCCACGGCGATCCGCGGCCGTTCCTGGTCGAGACCGAACACGGCACCCTGCGTGCCCTGGGCACCCGCTTTCTGGTGCGCGAGGACGAGCAGGGCACCCAGTTGATCGTGCTGCAGTCCGCGGTGGCTGCACAGCCGCGCTACGCCAGCGACGAGCGGGTGATCCCGCAAGGTCAGCAAGTGCTGATGAGCAGCGACGGCCTGGGCGCCAGTGAGCCGGCACCGGCCGCAGCGGACGCCTGGATGCACGGCATGCTGGTGGTGGAAAACGTGCGTTTGGCCGAGTTGCTGGAGCGGCTTGGCGAGTATCAGAACGGCCATCTGGGGGTCGACGACAGCATCGCCGATCTGCGCATCAGCGGCAGCTTCCCGCTGCGTAATCTAGACCTGGCACTGGCCGCGCTACCGGCCAGCCTGCCGGTAAGGATCGAGCGCCATACCGACTGGTGGATAACGGTCGTGCCGCAAACGCCTCGGTAAAAAATATTTCGCGCTGGCCCTATCACTTTCTGCATCTGCTTCGGCATTAGGAAATCGAGACTCATTTCCCTGTAGGAGCCACCTGCGATGCAGATGTTCAGCCGTACCCCGTTCCGCCCGAGCATGCTGGTCGCCGCCATGGCGCTGGTCAGCCTGCCCGCACTCAGTCTGGCCCAGGCGCCGGACTCCGGCGTGCGTACCTACCAGTTGCCCGCTGCGCCGCTGGCCAGCTCCCTCAACCAGATCGCCGGCCAGGCCGGTGTGGTGCTGAGCATCGACCCGGGCCTGACCGCCGGCAAGAGCGCGCAACCGGTACAAGGTCAGTTCGACACCGCTGGCGCCCTGCGCCAGGCACTTTCCGGCACGGGCCTGATGCTGGTACCCGGTGCTGCCGGGACCTACAGCGTGCAGCCTGTAGCGGACAACGCCGCGCTGGCATTGCCCGAGACCACCATCAGCGCCAGCACTGGCGTGGAGGGTGCCTGGGGGCCGACCACCGGCTACCTGGCCACCCGCACGGCGGCGGGCAGCAAGACCGACACGTCGATTCTCGAAGCACCACGTTCGATCTCCGTGGCGACACGCGAGCAGATGCAGGATCGCAAGGTGCAGAACCTGGATGATGCCGTGCGTTACATGCCCGGCGTCATCGCCAGCAGCTACGGCAGTGACAGCCGCGCCGAATGGATGAAGATCCGTGGCTTCGAGCCGATCCAGATGCTCGACGGCTTGCCACTGCCCAAGGGCACCTACGTGATGCCCAAGCTGGAAACCTGGAACCTGGAGCGCGTCGCCCTGCTGCGCGGTCCCGCCTCCTCGGTTTACGGCCAGACACCTCCAGGCGGCCTGCTGGATATGGTCAGCCGGCGCCCGGAGGCTGTCAGCAGCAACGAGATACAGCTGCAGGTCGGCACTTTCCAGCACAAGCAGATCAGCTTCGACAGCACCGGCCGCGTCGATGACGAGGGGCGTTTTCTTTACCGTATCGGCGGTGTACTGCGCGACAGCGGCACGGCGATCGAGCATATCGACGATCAACGCTTCAACATCGCCCCCAGCCTGACCTGGAACCTCGACGACGACACCCGGCTGACCTTCCTCAGCCAGTTCAACCGCGACGATACCGGCACCACCAGCCAATTCCTGCCGTTGCAAGGCACAAAACTCGCTACGCCGGCCGGGAAGGTGGACTACCACAAGAATCTCGGCGATCCGGACTGGGAGTTCTACGACAAGAAGTATTACGCGCTGGGCTACGCCTTCGAGCATCGCCTCAACGATATGTGGCAGTTCCGCCAGAACCTGCGTTACACCAAGAGCGACTTGGAATTTCAGAGCATTACGGCGGGCGGTTTCGCAACAGCCGTTGCAGATGACGGAACGCTTTCTCGTGGTGCCAACGTGGTTGACGAGGATGTCAGCCAATTTGCGGTAGATTCCAACCTGCAAGCGGACTTCGATACCGGTGCGCTGAAGCACACCCTACTGCTCGGAGTGGACTACCAGCGCGTCAACACCAACTACCGGTGGCTGTTCGGCTCCGCGCCGACCAGCAACATCATCACCCCGATCTATGGCCAGGATTTCAGCAACGTCTCCTACAGCGCGTTTCAGGATTACAACCAGAAACGCCACAGCATGGGCTTGTATATCCAGGATCAGATCGCCCTCGACAACTGGCGCCTGACGCTGGGCGGCCGTCAGGACTGGCTCAGCACCGACACCACGTTCTATAACGCAGGCAACGCCGAAGACAGTCGCCGCGACAGCGCCTTCAGCGGTAATGCCGCGCTGAGTTACGTGTTCGACTCCGGCTTCACCCCCTATGTGTCCTACGCCGAATCCTTCCAGGCCGAGGCTGGAGGCAGTGGTGGTCGAACCTTCCGGCCCAGCACGGGCAAGCAGTACGAACTGGGCATCAAGTATCAACCGCCAGGCAGCGACATCCTGTTCACAGCGGCGGCCTATGACCTGAAGCGGCAGAACATCATCACGACCAGCACCGCCGGTGCCACTGAACCGGTTCGAGAAGTACAGGTACGCGGCCTGGAACTGGAGGCGGTGGGTAACGTCAGCGACAACCTGAAGATCACGGCCGCCTATACCTACGCAAACAGCAAGATGACCAAGGTCGGCGACCCACGGGACAAGAACAGAGCGCTGCCCCTGACGCCCGAAAACCAGGCATCCATCTGGGCCGACTACACCTGGAACAACGGCGCGCTGGCCGGGTTTGGGGTTGGTTTCGGTGCACGTTACATCGGCGAAACCAACAACATTGCCGTCGGCAGCATGGGCTTCGTTCGCGACGTGTCGGACGGTCATACCCGCTCCTATACCGTCTACGATGCAGCGATGCGCTATGATCTCGGCAAATTCAACAGCACCCTCGAAGGCGCCAGCGTCGCGCTGAATGCCAAGAACCTGTTCGACAAGGAATACCTGTCGACCTGCGATGGCTTCTACTGCTACTACGGCGACCCGCGTAGCGTGATCGCCAGCGTCGACTACAAGTGGTGATCAGCTGACCCTGTAATGACAAGGCCGCCCTATCGGGCGGCCTTGTCGTTTCGATGGCGCTCATTCACTCAAACAGGCATGCCGATGGCTACTCCTCCATCCGTAACTTCAATTCCACCATCAAATCGTCCGCCAGGGTTTCCAGCGAGGTCTGCAGCGTGCTCAGTGGCAGCCCTTCCGGTACTGCCAGGGTCGCCTGGGCGTGAAACAGCGGCTCGCCGCTCATGGGCGCGGGCGTTACATCGGTGACCAGGTTCTCCAGATTGACGCCGTTGTCCGCCAGCAGCCGGGTGATATCGCGCACGATCCCTGGGCGGTCATTGCCCAGCAGATCGAGATGGATGGACTTCCAGGTGCAGTCCGGCTCGGCGCCCGCTGACGCGAGCTGCACACGGATACCCTGGGCACTCAGCTCGCTCAGCGCCTCCATCAACGCACCGTGGGAGGCCGCCGGGACATCCACCCGCAGGATGCCCGCGAACTGCCCGGCCATCCGCGACATGCGGCTTTCCAGCCAGTTGCCGCCATGCCTGGCCACGCACTGGGCGACACGCTCGACCAGGCCGGGTTGATCCTGGGCGATAACGGTCAGTATCAGATGATCCATGCTCACGTCCTCGTCGTTGGTGCTCAACTCAGGTCGAGCCAATAGGTAAGGTAAACCGCATCCCGGACATAGCCGAGGCGTTCGTAGAGGGACTGCGCCGTCAGGTTGGTTCTTGCCGTTTCCAACTGCAACCCGCAGGCGCCGGTGTCCAGTGCATGCTGCCGCGCGGCATCGAGCAAGCGTTCGCCAATGCCCTGCCGCCGCGCGTGGTCGGCAACGTACAGATCGCTCAGCAACAGGCTCGGGCGCAAGGCCAGCGAGGCGTACAGCGGATAGAGCTGCACGAAGCCCTGAGCGGCACCTTGCCCGTCACGTGCGATGAAGATCGTCGAGTCGCCCCGCTCAAGACGCGCGGCCAGGAAACCACGGACGTCCGCGACGGCCTTGTCCACGCCATAGAATTCCAGATAAGCCGCAAACAGCGGCACCAGGTCATCGAGATCGGCAGTGGCAGCAGCGCTTATCGGCATGATCGACTCCTCACGGGTGCCCTGCAGTATAGGCCGCTCTCTCGACGATACAGAAAGCTCGAGTACGACCAAGGTAGCGGTGACCATTTCTGGACTGTTTTTCCCAATTCGTTCATGTAGTATCTGCAGAAAACCACTACATGAATTCAACCCCAGTCCTGCTGGTTGTGGAAAACCCCGCTCACGAAGCATCTCCAGACAAGCCGCATCGACGCGGGCAGCCGTCTACAACGGCCCCCGATAGCGATCTGTCTGCGCAGCACCGAGGGTTCCCTGCCGATACAGTGGCTAAGCGAAGCAGAGAGGCGAGAGATGACTGAGCGTATTCAAGTCGGTGGCCTGCAGGTCGCCAAGGTGCTGTTCGATTTCATCAATGACGAAGCCATTCCCGGCAGCGGCGTCACGGCCGATGCGTTCTGGGCCGGTGCCGATGCGGTGTTCCGCGATCTGGCACCAGAGAACCGGGCCCTGCTCGACAAGCGCGACCAGTTACAGGCGCAGATCGACGACTGGCACCGCAGCCGGGCCGGCAAGCCCCACGACGCGGTGGCCTACAGGGCATTTCTGGAGCAGATCGGCTATCTGCAGCCGCAGCCCGATCAGGTGCAAGCCAGCACCGAAAACGTCGATGACGAAATCGCCCGCCTGGCCGGCCCGCAGTTGGTCGTGCCGGTGATGAATGCCCGTTTCGCGCTCAACGCCTCCAACGCGCGCTGGGGTTCGCTGTACGACGCGCTGTACGGCACCGACGCGATCAGCGAGGACGGCGGCGCCGAACGGGGCAAGGGCTACAACCGGGTGCGCGGTGACAAGGTCATCGCCCTCGCCCGCGCCTTTCTCGATGAAAGCGCGCCACTGGCGGCCGGCTCCCATGCCGATGCCAGCGGCTATCGCATCGAAGGCGACAAGCTGCTGGTCACCCTCGACAAGGGTGATATCAGCGGGCTGCGCGATGCCAGCCAACTGGTCGGTTTCCAGGGCGAAGCCGGCGCGCCAATCGCCATTCTGCTCAAGCATAACGGCCTGCACTTCGAAATCCAGATCGACGCCAGCAGCCCGGTCGGCAGCACCGACGCGGCAGGCGTGAAAGACCTACTGATGGAGTCCGCGCTGACCACCATCATGGACTGCGAAGACTCGGTAGCCGCAGTCGATGCCGAGGACAAGACCCTGGTCTACCGCAATTGGCTGGGCCTGATGAAGGGCGACCTGAGCGAGCAAGTGAGCAAGGGGGGCAGCACCTTCACCCGCACCATGAACCCGGATCGCGTCTATACCCGCCCGGATGGCGGCGAGCTCACCCTGCACGGGCGCAGCCTGCTGTTCGTGCGCAACGTCGGCCACCTGATGACCAACCCGGCGGTACTCGACGCCAGCGGTAACGAGCTGCCGGAAGGCATTCTCGATGCGCTGTGCACCAGCCTGGCCGCGCTGCACAACCTCAACGGCAACAGCAGCCGCGCCAACACCCGCACCGGCTCGGTGTACATCGTCAAACCGAAGATGCACGGTCCCGAGGAAGTGGCGTTCACCAGCGAGCTGTTCGCCCGTGTCGAACAGGTGCTGGGCCTGCCGCGCAACACCCTGAAGGTCGGCATCATGGACGAGGAGCGCCGCACCACCGTCAACCTCAAGGCTTGCATCGCCGCTGCCAGCGAACGCGTGGTGTTCATCAACACGGGTTTCCTCGACCGTACCGGCGACGAAATCCACACGTCGATGGAAGCCGGCGCCGTGGTGCGCAAGGCCGCCATGAAAAGCGAGAAGTGGATCAGCGCCTACGAGAACAACAACGTCGACGTGGGCCTGGCCACAGGCCTGCAGGGCCGTGCACAGATCGGCAAGGGCATGTGGGCCATGCCCGACCTGATGGCCGCGATGCTCGAACAGAAGATCGGCCATCCGCTGGCCGGCGCCAACACCGCCTGGGTGCCGTCACCAACCGCGGCCACCCTGCACGCCCTGCACTACCACAAGGTCGACGTATTCGCCCGTCAGGCCGAACTGGCCAAGCGCACACCGGCCTCGCTGGACGAAATCCTCAGCATCCCGCTGGCGCCCAGCACCGACTGGAGCGCCGAGGACATCCGCAACGAACTGGACAACAACGCCCAGGGCATTCTCGGCTACGTGGTGCGCTGGATCGACCAGGGCGTCGGTTGCTCCAAGGTGCCGGACATCAATGACGTCGGCCTGATGGAAGACCGTGCCACCCTGCGCATCTCCAGCCAGTTGCTGGCCAACTGGCTACGCCATGGCGTGGTCAGTGAACAGCAGGTGCTGGAGAGCCTCAAGCGCATGGCCCCGGTGGTCGACCGGCAGAACGCGGGCGACCCGCTGTATCGCCCGATGGCGCCGGATTTCGACGGTAACATCGCCTTCCAGGCGGCGCTGGAGCTGGTGTTGGAGGGCACGAAACAACCTAACGGTTATACCGAACCGGTGCTGCACCGCCGCCGCCGCGAGCTGAAAGCCAGCCAGGCGCGCTAAACGTCCGCGCAAAAGGAAACCGCCGAAAGGCGGTTTTCCTTTTCCAAACCGGAATCGTACAAGTGGCGGGTTACGGCGCCCTATGGAGCCGCGCAAGACCCGTAGGGTGGGTCGGGCCGCGCAGGTTAGCGACGCACTGCCTATAAATTTCAAACACCGAAAATCTCCAAGCGTCGCGTAACCCACCAAGCGATCGTCGGCATTGCGCCAATGCCGGGTATCCGCATCACCCAGCTGGCTGCACGGCAACCCGACGCTGCTGCCAGCGATAGGCGGAGAAACGCTTCGGTGCTTCGTACAACCAGTTGATGCCCAGCGCCTGGAGAATCTTCGCCGCGATGATCGGCAGCACTACGCCCGCCAGGCAGCCGGCGACGATATGCAAGGTGTCGTCGTTGATGCCCAGAAACTTGCTCAGGATCACTCGCATGCCACTGCCGGCGAGGATATGCATGAGGAAGATCGGCATCGACAGCGCGCCCAGGGTCAGCACCCAGTCCAGCGGGCGACGCGCCAGCACCATGCACAGGCTGACGCTGAACAGAATGCCGATGAAGGCCACGACCAGCGATGCCGCACCACGATCCGCATAGGTCAGGCCAAGCGGACCGTGGAACAGATACTGCACCACGATGAACGCCAGGCCGCTACCCAGGGCGAATGCCGAGGCGCGTGCCTCGATGCCATCACGGATCTGGTTGAACCAGACCCCAAGGGCGAAGAACACGAAATTCTGCGCCAGGAACACCAGCACGGCGACCCGCGGCGTCCACTGTTGCAGCAGGTAGAACAGCGCACTGAGCACCAGCAGCGGCAGGAACGCCCTTGTCGAGAAACTGCGATAGAGCAGGATGGCCAGGCAGAACGCGGCGAACAGCGCGTACAGGAACCAGAACTGCGCGCGCGGTGACCACAGCAGCGCCAGCACTTCGCCCATCCCGACGCCCCCATTGGTATAGCGGGCCAGTACCACTTCGATGCTGCCTTGCAGCAACGACCAGAGCACGAAGGGATAGAAGATGGTGTCGATCTTGTTGCAGAACAGGCCACCACTGCCGCGATTGTTCAGCGAGTGCCAGAAGAACAGCCCGGACAGAAAGAAGAACAGCGGCATGTGGAAGGTGTAGATGACGCTGTCCACCAGCCAGTGGAAATCCACGTTCTCGGTAATGATGCCGCCGTTGAGCAAACCGCGCACCACATGGCCATAGACCACCAGGAGGATGCCGATTGCCTTGGCATAATCCACCCACAGATTGCGGTTTGTCATGTTTGCATCCTTGAGATGAGGTCTTACGAGGGGAACGGTGACGGCAGCATTGAGTGCCGCCCCGCTAATCAGAGCGCGAACGGGAACCTCAGGTTCCCGGACCGATACTGGTGCAGTTGCCGCCCCCCAGGTACTTCTGCAATACCGCCCATTGCGGCCGGTCCACGCCCTTGACCGGTTCGATCGACAACTTGTGCTTGCCCCACGAGGGCCCCGCCGCCCAATAGGTGAACGGGATGCAGTGTTTCTGCAGGTAGGCAAGGGTCTGATCCAGGGCCTTGAGGCCGCTCTCGTCGTCGGCCGGCACGCCGAACTCGCCGATATGGCCCTTCTTGTTGTGCTTGATCAGCCAGTTGACGAAGGGTTCGATGCGCTTGACGCCAATCTGCGGATCCAGATTGGGCGCCAGGGCCTGCTTGTAACTGCCGCTGCTGTCGGGGTCGATGTACATGTGCGCCGAATAGACGATGTTGTTCGCCGGATCCTTCAGGTCCAGCAAGGCATCGTTGAGCTTCGGCCACTGCGTTGCCGACGAATATTGCGCACCCTCGACGTACACCGCGTTCTTCGAATCGTACTTGCGCACCCCGTCGATGCCGGCCTGGGCCACTTCCGGCCAGAACTTGTTGGCCGCGCCGTAGGGCTCGTTCATCAGGTCGTAGGAATACACCGCCGGGTTGTTGCCCCAGCGTGCGGCGATGCGTTCCATCAGATTCTTGTAGGCGGAGATCGGTACATCGTCGGTGCCGATCACCTTGTCGTAGTAGCGCCCGTAGTTGTGCACGTCGAGCATCACCTCGATGCCGCTCTGGTGGGCTTCGGTCAGGGTCTTGTCGATCAGCTTGGCGTAACTTTCATCGAACTCGCCATTGGCCTTGGGCTGCAGGCGCTCCCACTGAATGGAGAAGCGCACCCAGCTGATGCCCTTCTGCTGCCATTTGGTGTAATAACCGGACGGCGGGAAGAAGAAGTTGGTGCCGTGCTTGCCGGGAATGTGCGAACTGGCGAATGCCGCGCCAGCCACGTTGATGCCGATAAGCTCGATGGGCTTCTGCTGCGCGCTGGCGCTGCAACTCAGGATGATGCCAAGGCCGAGGGCCAGGGTTCGGCCAAGATGGTTGCCGCTCATGGTGCTCTCCTCTGTCTCCGGAATTGAACGAAGCGCTCCGGATTAAAAATGCGTCTCAGACAAAATGCGTCCCAGACAAAACAGGACGCCAAATGACCGCAGAGGTTCACGACCGGCCGCGCTAATCTCGTGACAATCGATAAAACGCAGGCCGCCGACAGACCCTAGACTTACGTCCTATGTCGAATCCGGGCCCAGGTCGCCACCATGTCGCCACAAGAACGAAAGGAACAGCGAGCGATGAAACCAGCGGACGATTTCGCCCTGGCCGGCAAGACCGCGGTGCAGCAGAACATCCACGGCACCATGGAGTTTCTGCAGAAGTTTCCACCGTTCAACCAGATGGATACCGCCCACCTCGCCTATCTGGTCGAACACTGCCAACTGCGCTTCTATGGCGAGGATGACACCATCATCCACCCGGACGATGGCCCGGTGCAGCACCTCTACATCGTCAAGCAGGGCCGCGTTCATGGCCAGCGCCCGCACTCGGCGCGGCGCGGCACGGAAACCACCTTCGAGATCACCAGCGGCGAGTGCTTTCCCATGGCTGCGCTGATCGGTGAACGGGCCACGCGCACCGCTCACCTGGCCGCCGAGGACACCTTCTGCCTGCTGCTCGACAAAACCGCCTTCGCCCGTCTGTTCGCGCAGTCCACGCCACTGCGCGATTTCGCCCTGCGCGGCGTCAGCAGCCTGCTCGATCAGGTCAACCAGCAGGTGCAGATGCGCGCGGTGGAAACCCTCGGCTCGCAGTATTCGCTGGATACCCGCCTGGGCGAGCTGGCCATGCGCCAACCGATCTCCTGCGCACCGGACATGCCCTTGCGCGATGCCGTGCGGCTGATGCACGAAGGGCAGGTCGGCAGCATCGTCATCGTCGATCCCGGGCTGCGCCCACAGGGCATCTTCACCCTGCGTGACCTGCGCCGTGCGGTGGCGGACGGCAGTTCGCTGGAGCTGCCGATCGACAGCCTGATGACCCAGTCGCCCTTCCACCTGCCGCCGAGCGCCAGCGCCTTCGATGCCGCCATCGCCATGACCGAGCGGCATATCGCCCACGTCTGCCTGGTGGAACAGGGCAAACTCTGCGGCGTGGTTTCCGAACGCGACCTGTTTTCCCTGCAGCGCGTCGACTTGGTGCACCTGGCCCGCACCATTCGCCACGCCGGGCGGGTGGAAACCCTCGCCGCCCTGCGTGAAGACATCCGCCAACTGGTCGACCGCATGCTAGCCCACGGTGCCAGCGCCAGCCAGATCACCCATATCGTCACCCTGCTCAATGACCACACCGTGTGCCGGGTGATCGAGCTGACCATCGAAGACCTGGGCGACCTGGGCGTTGCGTTCACCTGGTTGTGTTTCGGCAGCGAGGGGCGTCGCGAGCAGACCCTGCATACCGACCAGGACAACGGCATTCTCTTCGAGGCAGCGGACGGCGCGGAGGCCGCAGCGATCCGCGGCCGCCTGCTGCCACTGGCCATGGAGATCAATCAACGCCTGGCACGATGCGGCTTCAGCCTGTGCAAGGGCGACATCATGGCCGGCAACCCGCAACTGTGCCTGTCGCGCCAGGAGTGGTCGCGCCGCTTCGCTGGCTTCGTGCGCGAGGCGTCCCCGGAAAACCTGCTGGCCTCGACCATCTACTTCGACCTGCGCACCGTGTGGGGCGACGCCAGCGGTTGCGAAAAACTGCGCGACGAGCTGCTCGGGCAGATCGCCGACAACCGCCTGTTCCAGCGCCTGATGGCCGACAACGCCCTGCGACAACGGCCACCCGTTGGGCGCTTTCGGGATTTCGTGGTGGCCCGTCGCGGCGCCGAGAAAGACACTCTGGATCTCAAGTCCCAGGGCCTGACGCCCTTCGTCGACGGCGCCCGACTGCTGGCCCTGGCCAATGGCATCAAGGCCTGCAATACCCAGCAGCGCCTGCGCGAACTGATCGACCGAGCCATCATCGACCCACTGGATGGCGCGGCCTACGAAGAGGCCTATCACTTCATCCAGCAGACGCGCCTGCAGCAGCATCAACTGCAGGCGCGTCAGGCCCAGCCGTATTCCAACCGCCTCGACCCGGACAGTCTCAACCACCTGGATCGGCGCATCCTCCGTGAATCCTTTCGTCAGGCCCAGCGCCTGCAAAGCAGCCTGGCGCTACGCTACCAGTTATGAATGCACTCACCTGGCTGACCCGCCGCCATACGACCCTGCCCCCTGAACAGCAACGCCGTCGCGATGCGCTGCCAGCCCCAGCCGTGCCGGATGAAACACCGCTGACGCAGCGACGCCTGGTGGTGCTCGACCTGGAAACCAGTGGGCTGGACATGAAGCGTGACCAGGTGCTGTCGATCGGTGCAGTGGTCATCGACAACGGTGCCATCCAGCTTGGCCAGCAATTCGAATGCACCCTGCACCGCGACGATCATCGGGTCAGCGCCAGTGTGCTGATCCACGGCCTGGCACCCAGCGCCATTGCCGCCGGCATCGAGCCCGGTGAAGCGCTGCTGGCTTTCATGGAGTTTCTCGGCGACAGCCCGCTGCTGGCCTTTCACGCCGGTTTCGACCAGCGCATGCTCGCCCGCGCCCTGAAAGAGACCCTGAACCTGCGCCTGCGCCACCCCTTCTTCGACGTCGCCGAGCTGGCCCCCCTGCTCTGCCCCGAGGCGGAAATCCGCAATGGCGGTCTGGATGACTGGACACGGCATTTCGGCCTGCAGGTGCAGCAACGTCACCACGCCAGCGCCGATGCCCTGGTGACCGCCGAGTTGGCACTGATCCTGTTCAGCCGGGCCCGCAAGCAGCAGATCGCCAGCCTAAAGACTCTGGAGCAGCGCCTCGCCGGCTGGCGCAGACGACAGCAGGCACCCTCGCTGTAATCGCCCCTCGCCACCTGTCGCCGCGGCTGCAGAGATTGAAGGCAGGCTCCTGCCAGGGACAGCGCGCCGGCTTCGCAAGAGCGGCAGATCAGTTGCCGCGGCGAGCATAAGCCGCGAGGATGGTGCGCTCGGATTGCACCAGATAGGCATCCAGCGCCTTGGCGGCTTCGTCTGGCCGCCCCGCTTCCAGTCGTTCGAGAATCGCGGCGTTCATGTCGATGTAGGGCGCGTGGAGAAATTCGGGGTCGTTGAGCAGGCCGAATACCAGCCGCAGCTCAGCGGACAGGTGCGCGTAAAAGGTGTTGAGCCGCTGGCTGTCGGCAAGCTCGACGATGGCCGCATGGAAGGCCATGTTGGCCGTGCCGACTGCGCCCCAGTCCGGCACCTCGGCGCTGCGCTGGGCGGCGCTTACCGCCTCGCGCATGCGTTTCACCGCCGGATGCTTGGGATACGCCTGCACCAGCGCCTGGCACTCGACGAATCGCCGTGCCCGGTAGATCTCGATGATCGAGGCCATATCGGGCACCGACACGAATACACCGCGGTTGGGCTCATGCTTGAGCAGACCCTCCTGAGTCAGCACGCGAAAGGCCTCGCGCAGCGTATTGCGGGAAATATCCAGGCTTTCGCTCAGCGCCGCCTCGGAAAGCCGCTGCCCCGGTACCAGCTCACCATCGACCAGCTTGCGACGAATCTCCGCCGTCACGGTTTCCCCGAGGGTTCGCGGGTTGTCAGGCATGTCTTTGTTCATCACCGATCCACCGAGCAATAGCTGGGCCCTGCGCAAACGAACGAGAGCCGAAGAGGCTCGATGGTCTCCGAGCGAGGCGCTTCAGGCAAGGGGCAAGGTTGTCACCTCACGCACCATGCTGAATCATCACTGGGTAACGAGGTAACAAAACAGTGCAAATAGATCATCAATACAAATAAGATTGTTGAACAATAAATGCGTCTAGAATCAACAACGAGAACGCATTTCTGGTGATGTGGCATGGTGATTGCCTTACACCCTGCACACGTAACCCAGTCCTCAGGAGTGTTCCATGCAGGCCCAGACCACCGGCGACTTCGCCCGCTCACGTCGTTCCTCCCTGATAGCGGCCATCTTCCTGATGGCGACCTCGGCCATCGGCCCTGGCTTCATCACCCAGACCGCTACCTTCACGGCGAACATGGGTGCAGCGTTCGCGTTCGGCATCCTGGCCTCGATCCTCATCGACTTCGTGGTGCAGTTGAACGTCTGGCGCATCGTCACCCTGACCCGCATGCGCGCATCGGATATCGCCAACGCGGCGATTCCCGGCAGCGGTTACCTGCTGGCCGTGCTGGTGATCTTCGGCGGCCTGGTCTTCAATATCGGCAACATCGCGGGCTCGGGTCTGGGCCTCAACGCACTGATGGGCCTGGATACCAAATGGGGCGGCGCACTCAGTGCCCTGGTGGGCATCGGCATCTTCATGTCGCACCGCGCCGGCATCGCCGTGGACCGGATCATGGTGGTGCTGGGGGTGATGATGATCGCCCTGACCCTTTTCGTGACCTTCGCGTCCAACCCGCCGCTCGGTGAGGCACTGCGCCAGACGGTATGGCCGGACGAAATCAACTTCGCGACCATCACCACCATCGTCGGCGGCACGGTCGGCGGCTACATCACCTACGCTGGCGCCCACCGCCTGCTGGATCGCGGCACGGTCGGCGTGGAGAACATCAACGAGGTGTCCAAGGCAGCACTGAGCGGCATCATGGTCACCGGGGTGATGCGCTACATCCTGTTCCTGGCCATTCTCGGTGTCGTCGCCAGTGGCGTGGTCATCGACACCTCGGGCCAGGGCGCCAACCCGGCCGGGCAAGCCTTCCAGGCCGCGGCGGGCGAATTCGGTCTGCGTGCCTTCGGCCTGATCCTCTGGGCAGCGGGCATCACCAGCGTGATCGGTGCGGCCTACACCTCGATGTCCTTCATCACGGTCTTCAACAAATCCATCAGCGAGCGCGGCCGCAACCTGGCGACCGTGGTATTCATCGCCATTTCCCTGGGCGTTTACCTGCTGCTCGGCACACCACCGGCAGCCCTGCTGATCTTCGCGGGTGGTTTCAATGGCCTGATCCTGCCGATCGGCCTGACCATCTTCATCTACGTGGGCTGGTGCCGCTCCGACCTCATGGAGGGCTACCACTACCCCCGCTGGTTGCTGGTGCTCGGCGCGCTGACCTGCGCATTGACCTGGTACATGGCGGCCAAATCGGTCGTCCCGATCTTCGCTTTCCTCAATGTGGCCTGACTCAAGGAGACCCGACATGCCGAACATCGACCTCAACAGCGACTTGGGCGAAAGCTTTGGCCAGTGGCGCATGGGCGACGATGCCGCAATGCTCGACATCGTGACCAGCGCCAACGTCGCCTGCGGTTTTCACGCTGGCGACCCGGCCGGCATCCTGCGCACCCTCAAAGCCGCCACGGCCAAGGGAGTGACCATCGGCGCCCACGTGGCCTATCCGGACCTGGTCGGCTTCGGCCGCCGCAACATGGACGTGGCCAGCGACGAACTGACCGCCGACGTGATCTACCAGATCGGCGCACTGCAGGCGCTGGCCCATGCCGCCGGCACGTCGGTACGCTACGTGAAGCCCCATGGTGCGCTGTACAACACCATTGCCCATGACCAGCGCCAGGCCCTGGCGGTGATCGAGGCGATACGCGTCGTCGACCCCAGCCTGGTGCTGGTCGCCCTGGCCGGTTCCAGCCTGGTCGATCTGGCTCGGGGCGAAGGCCTGACCTGCGTTGCCGAAGCTTTCGCCGACCGTGCCTACACCCCGCAAGGCACCCTGGTGTCACGCCGTGAGCCGGGCGCCGTGCTGCACGATGCCGAGAACGTCGCGCAGCGCATGCTGCGTCTGGTCGAAGACGGCACGGTAGAAGCCATCGACGGCAGCGTCACGCGGATCGAGGCCGATTCCATCTGCGTGCATGGCGACAGCCCCGGCGCCATTCAGATGGCCCTCGAGGTCCGCCAGTTGCTGGAGAAGTCCGGCGTGACCCTGCAATCCTTTGCCGGAGCCGCCCGATGAACGCCCTGCAACGCGCTCAACAGGCCGCCATCGCCGCCGCACGCGAAGCCCGCGCCGGGTATCGTAATGGCCTGATCGCGCCCTCCGCCGGTATCGCTCCCGGCATGACCCAGGCCAACCTGATCGCCCTGCCCCGCGACTGGGCCTACGACTTCCTGCTCTACGCCCAGCGCAACCCAAAGGCCTGCCCGGTGCTGGACGTCAGCGACGCCGGCAGCCCGCGCACCGTACTGGCCGAAGGCGCCGACCTGCGTACCGACATTCCGCTGTACCGCATCTGGCGCGACGGCAAGCTGGCCGAAGAGGTCAGCGATGCGAGCGCAGCCTGGGCGGAGCACCCGGACCTGGTGGCTTTTTTGATCGGCTGCAGCTTCACCTTCGAAACCGGCCTGCAGGAAGCTGGCATCGAAGTACGGCATATCGCCGATGGCTGCAACGTACCGATGTACCGCACCAACCGCGCCTGCCGCCCCGCAGGCCGTCTGCACGGTGAGATGGTGGTGTCGATGCGGCCGATCCCGGCGGATCGCGTCGCCGAAGCGGCCGGCATTTCCGGGCGCTACCCCTCGGTGCATGGCGCCCCGGTGCATATCGGCGAGCCACAACGCCTGGGTATCGCCGACCTGCAGAAACCGGATTTCGGCGACCCCGTGCGTATCGACGCAGGTGAGATACCCGTGTTCTGGGCCTGCGGCGTCACGCCCCAGGCGGCCGTCATGGCTTCCGGCGTGCCGTTCGCGATCACCCATTCGCCAGGCCATATGTTCATCACCGACGTGCCCGACAGCACGTACCACGTGTAGGAGCTTGCAGTGCGTTTTCTCCCCGTCAATCTGGATGCGTTGCTGGTGGAACTGGCCGATCTGGACGAAACCCTGGCGCTGTTCGACTCGCTGCAGGCCACGCCCATAGCCGGCATCGAAGAAATCGTCCCGGCAGCGCGCACCTTGCTGATCCAATACCGACCCAGTGCTGTCGACCGGCAGGTGCTGATCAACCACATCGCCCGCCGCGACCTGAGCCAGCGCAGCACGCGGGAAAGCCGCCGCGTGGAGATCCCCGTGCATTACAACGGCGAGGATCTCGACGAGGTCGCCAGCCTGTTGGGCATCAGCCGTGAAGAAGTAGTCAGCCGCCATACCAGCGCAGACTACGAGGTCGCCTTCTGCGGCTTCGCGCCGGGCTTCGGTTATCTCACCGGGGGCGCGGGCTTTCAGGTACCGCGCCGACAAACCCCGCGCACGCGCATCCCGGCTGGTGCGGTGGCATTGGCCGGCAACTTCAGCGGTGTTTATCCCAAGGCCAGCCCCGGCGGCTGGCAGATCATCGGCGTCACGCCCTTGCAGATGTGGGACCTGGGGCGCGACGAACCGGCCCTGCTGCGCCCCGGCTACAAGGTGCGCTTCACGGATGCCGGGCCACTACCGCCCGGCGGCCTGCCAGCGCACGAGCAGCCCGCGGCCAGCGAAACATGCAGCGGCGCCCACCTGGAAATTCTCACCCCCGGTCTGCAGAGCGTGCTGCAGGATCTCGGCCGCGCCGGTCACACCGACCAGGGCGTGTCGATGTCCGGCGCGCTGGATCGTGGCGCCCTGCGCGCGGCCAATCGCTCCGTGGGCAACGACTCCGCCAGCGCCTGCCTGGAGGTGGTGCTCGGCGGCCTGAGCTTCGTCTGCCATGGACGCACGATCATCGCCGTCACCGGCGCGCGCACGCCGCTGACCGTGACCACCGCCAGCGGCCTGCAGTGGCAGCCTGGCAATTACCAGCCCATCGAACTGGAAGACGGCGACCGCGTCAGCCTGGGTGCCCCCAAGGCGGGCTTGCGCAGCTACCTGGCGATTCGCGGCGGCTTCGCTGTCGCGCCCGTGCTGGGCAGCCTGGCCACCGACACCCTGGCGCAGGTCGGCCCCCCGGCCCTGGCTGCCGGCGACCGGCTGGGCTTCAACGAAACCAGCGGTGGCTGCAGCGTATCGGTGCAGGAAGCGCCCGCCTTCGCGCTACCGACCGCCAACGACGTGATCACCCTGGATGTGGTCATGGGCCCGCGCAGCGACTGGTTCACCCAAGCCGCCATCCAACGGCTGAGCAGCCAGCTGTGGCGCGTAACCCCGCAATCCAATCGGGTGGGCATTCGCCTGACCGGTGAGGTGCCGCTGGAGCGTTGCAATCCTGACGAGCTGCCCAGCGAAGGCACCTCGCTCGGCGCCATTCAGGTGCCTGCCAGTGGCCAACCGGTGCTGTTCCTTGCCGACCATCCGCTGACCGGCGGCTACCCGGTGATCGCCGCCGTGGCCAGCCACCACCTGGACCTGGCCGGACAGATACCGATCAATGCGCAGATCCGCTTCAACCCGATCGATGCGTTCGCCGAGCTGCAGGCCGACGCCCTCCTTTCCACTGCCGACGTGAAAGAGATCCCATGAAAAAAGTACTGATCGCCAACCGTGGTGAAATCGCCGTGCGCATCGCCCGCGCCTGCCGCGACCAGGGTATTGGCTCGGTGGCCGTGTACGCCAACGCCGACATCGACGCCCTGCACGTCCGCCAGGCCGACGAAGCCTATGCTCTGGACGGCGAGCGCCCCGCCGACACCTACCTCGACATCGGCAAACTGCTGGCCATCGCCAAACGCGCCGGTGCCGATGCCGTGCACCCCGGCTACGGTTTTCTCTCCGAGCGTGCCGACTTCGCCCGTGCCGTGCAGGACGCCGGGCTGATCTGGATCGGTCCCAACCCGGAAACCATCGACGTGCTCGGCGACAAGGTCGAGGCCCGCAAGCTTGCCCAGCAGGTCGGCGCGCCACTGGTCGCCGGTACGCCCGGCCCAGTGCAAAGTGCTGCCGAAGTGCTGGCCTTCGCCGAGCAGCATGGTCTGCCAATCGCCATCAAGGCCGCGTTCGGCGGCGGTGGGCGGGGCATGAAAGTCGCCTGGCGCATGGATGAAGTCGCCGAGCTGTACGCCTCGGCAGTACGCGAAGCCGAGGCGGCGTTCGGGCGTGGGGAGTGCTTCGTCGAGCAGTTCCTCGACCGCCCGCGGCATATCGAAGCGCAGGTGATCGCCGACACCCACGGCAACGTGGTGGTGGTCGGCACGCGGGACTGCTCGTTGCAGCGGCGTAACCAGAAACTGGTGGAAGAGGCACCTGCGCCCTTCATCAGTGACGAGCAACGCCAGCGCATCCACCAGGCCGCTCACGACATCTGCGCCAAGGCTGGCTACGTCGGCGCCGGTACCGTGGAGTTTCTGCTCAGCGCCGATGGCACCCTGTCGTTCCTGGAAGTGAACACCCGCCTGCAGGTCGAACACCCGGTAACCGAAGAAACCACCGGCATCGATCTGGTGATCGAACAACTGCGTGTCGCCGACGGCCTGCCGCTGTCGTTCAGCGAAACGCCAACACCCCGTGGTCACAGCTTCGAATTCCGTATCAACGCCGAAGATGCCGGCAAGGGCTTCCTGCCCACCCCGGGGCAGATCGCTGCATTCCGCCCCCCGAGCGGTCCCGGCGTGCGCCTGGACAGCGGCGTGGAAAGCGGCTCGAAAGTGCCCGGCACCTTCGACTCGATGATGGCCAAACTGATCGTCACCGGCGCCACCCGCGAACAGGCCATCGCTCGCGCCCGCCGTGCGCTGGCCGAATTCCAGATCGAAGGGATCGCCTCGGTGCTGCCGTTCCACCAGGCCGTGATGGCCCACGACGACTTCACCGGCCCCGAGCGCTTCGCCGTGCACACGCGCTGGATCGAGACCGATTTCGCCGAACAGATCACCCTGGCCCCACGCACCCTGCCAGCCGCTGATGCCGCCGTGCTGCGCACCTTCATCGAGATCGACGGCAAACGCCATGAACTGGGTTTGCCCAGTGCATTGCTGCAAGGCCTGACACCGCTGGCCGGTGGAACCCAAGCGGCTCCCCAGGCAGCGCCCCCCACAGCGGAAGAAGGCCTGGTGACAGCGCCGATTTCCGGCAACCTGCATGCCTGGCTGGTCGAGGATGGCGCCCAGGTAAAGGCCGGCGAGGTGATTGCCGTGATGGAAGCCATGAAGATGGAAACCCAGATCACCGCCCCGGTGAGCGGCACATTGACCATCCGCGAACAGGCCGGCGCCTACCTCGACGCAGGCGTAGCGCTGGCCAAACTCGAAGGCTGATATCGCCCCAAACCAGCAGGGTGGATAAGGGCCGCCGTTTCCATTCACCATCACGATGGTGGACGGATGAAGCGACGTCCACCCTACTTTCAATCGTCAGAACGGCGAGCCGCGTGCGAGAACATCGCTGGCAAGCCAGCTCCTACAAGGAAGTTGCGGGTTGGCTGTCGGTGCGAGGGTGCACTCAGGACCTTTGTGGATATCGCTTCGAGCAAATCCATCCAGCTATCAATCGCCCGAACAGTCTCCTGTGTAGGAGCCAGCTTGCTGGCGATCGCGGCGCTGATGCAAAAAGCCCCATCCGGGTGGATGGGGCTTTTGTGTGCAGCCTGGGGACTCTGGTGCCGTCAAGGCACTCAGGAGCCGCTTTGTTCGGCGAGGGCAACGGCCTTGAACATGGCGCGGCGCTTGTTGAGGGTTTCTTCCCACTCCAGGGCGGGGACCGAGTCGGCGACGATGCCGGCGCCAGCCTGGACGTGCAGTTCGCCGTCCTTGATCACTGCGGTGCGGATGGCGATGGCGGTGTCCATGTTGCCGTTCCAGGCGTAGTAACCGACCGCACCGCCATAGACGCCACGCTTGACCGGTTCGAGCTCGTCGATGATCTCCATTGCACGGATCTTCGGTGCGCCCGAGAGGGTACCGGCCGGCAGGATGGCGCGCAGGGCGTCCATGGAGGTAAGGCCTTTCTTCAGCTCGCCGGTGACGTTGGAAACGATGTGCATGACGTTGGAATAACGCTCGATGACCATCTTCTCGGTCAGCTTCACCGAGCCGATTTCCGAGACGCGGCCGGTGTCGTTACGGCCCAGGTCGATTAGCATCAGGTGCTCGGCGACTTCCTTGGCGTCGGAGAGCAGGTCCTGCTCCAGCGCCAGGTCGGCCTCTTCGGTGGCGCCGCGCGGACGGGTGCCGGCGATGGGGCGTACGGTGACCAGGTTGTCTTCCACGCGCACCAGCACTTCCGGCGACGAGCCGACGACGTGGAAGTCACCGAAGTTGAAGAAGTACATGTACGGCGTCGGATTGATGCAGCGCAGTGCCCGATACAGGTCGATGGGCGCGGCCTTGAACGGGATCGACATGCGCTGGGAGATCACCACCTGCATGCAGTCGCCAGCGAGGATGTAATCCTTGATGGCGTTGACCGAGCGTTCGTAGTCGTCGCGGCTGAAGCTGGAGCGGAAGGACGGCTCCTCACCCGACGCCTTGTTGAGGTCTACGCCGAGGCGCGGCGTGAAGGGCTGACGCAGCTTGTGCAGGATGGCCTGCAGCTGCTCCTGGCCACGGGCGAAGGCGTCGGGCTCGGCCGGGTCGACCAGCACGATGGCGTGCATCTTGCCGGCCAGGTTGTCGAACACCACCACGGCGTCGGAGACCATCAGCAGGATGTCCGGGGTGCCCAGGGTATCGGGGTTGACGCCCCCGGCCAGCTTCGGTTCCACATAGCGCACGCTGTCATAGGCGAAGTAGCCGACCAGGCCGCCGTTGAAGCGCGGCAGACCGGCAATGGTCGGTACGCTGTAACGAGCCTTGAAGGTCTCGACGAAGTCCAATGGGTCGGCACATTCGTGGCGTTCGACGTCGACGCCATCGGTGCTGATCACCACGCGGTGGTCGTGCACGCGCAGCACGGTACGCGCCGGCAGGCCGATGATCGAATAACGCCCCCATTTCTCGCCGCCCTGCACCGACTCGAGCAGGTAGGAGTTGGGCGCGTCGGCCAGTTTCAGGTAGATCGACAGTGGCGTGTCGAAGTCGGCGATGGTTTCGCAGGCAAGCGGAATGCGGTTGTAGCCTTCAGCGGCCAAACGCAGGAATTCTTCATGGATCATGATCAGCCTCGTGGCTTGGAAAATCGGTCAGTGCGAACGGGCCGCCTGTTGCGGCAGGTGAAAGTCAGGCGCGCCAGCGCCAACGGGCCAGGGCCTTGATGACTTTCATCCAGAGTTTGCAGGTGACCACCACGGGAGCATCTCGAAGAGGGGGAATAACGAGCGGCCAAGGTAGCGCAGCCGCTCGGTTCAGGCAACCAAATGCCGCAGGTGCGCCCTCAGAGAAGTTCGGCCAGGCTATCGACCACCAACTGCGGCTCTTCTTCGGCGATCGGTCGGCCATGGTTGTAACCGTAACTCACCGCCACACAAGGCACACCAGCGGCGCGAGCGGCAAGTACGTCGCTGCGCGAGTCGCCGATGAACAGCGATTGCGCGGCCGTCACTCCAGCCAGTCGCATCACCTGCAGCAACGCGGCCGGGTCGGGCTTCTGCTGGGGCAGGGTATCGCCGCCGATGATCCAGCGGAAATAACCACCCAGGCCAACCTGCTCGAGCAGCGGCGCGACGAAACGCTCCGGCTTGTTGGTGACCACGGCCAGCTCGACGGCGGCAGTGCTCAGGGCTTCGAGCAGTTCATGCACGCCGGGGTACAGGCTGATCAGATCGTGGCAGTCGGCATAGATATCGAGAAAGCGCGCCAACGCCGCATCGGTTTCGGCCTCGCCTATCGACGAATGATCCATGCCGCCGGCCAGGGCACGGCGTACCAGCACGCGCGCGCCGTTACCGACCCACTGGCGCACGCACTCGACGCCGACGGGCTCACGATCCAGCTCGACCAGCATGCGGTCGACGGCGGTGGCCAGGTCCGGCACCGAATCGACCAGGGTACCGTCCAGGTCGAACATCACCAGACGTGGCAGCTCACCAGCGCACAGCGCGCGCAGCGGTTTCATCCACGCACCTGGGCCAGCTCGGCACGCATGGCGTCGATCACGGCCTTGTAGTCCGGCTGATTGAAGATCGCCGAGCCGGCGACGAAGGTGTCGGCGCCCGCTTCGGCGATCTCGCGGATGTTCTTGGCGCTGACGCCACCGTCGATTTCCAGGCGGATATCACGGCCACTGGCGTCGATCAGGGCGCGGGCTTCACGCAACTTGTCGAGGGTGCCGGGGATGAATTTCTGGCCACCGAAACCTGGGTTGACGCTCATCAGCAGGATCATGTCGACCTTGTCCATCACGTACTTCAGTGACTCCAGCGAGGTCGCCGGATTGAACACCAGGCCGCACTTGGCGCCGCCATCCTTGATCAACTGCAGGGAGCGGTCGATGTGCAGGGTGGCTTCAGGGTGAAAGGTGATGTAGCTGGCACCGGCTTCGAGGAAGTCACCGATGATGCGATCCACCGGACTGACCATCAGGTGCACGTCGATGGGAGCGGTGACGCCGTACTTGCGCAGCGCCGTGCAGACCATCGGGCCGATGGTCAGGTTGGGCACGTAGTGGTTATCCATGACATCGAAATGGACGATGTCCGCCCCGGCGGCGAGTACGTTGTCCACTTCCTCACCCAGGCGAGCGAAGTCGGCGGAAAGGATCGACGGGGCGATGGCGAAGGGTTGCATGGCGCACCTCTGAGTGCTTGGTCACGGTGGCGCGCATTGTAACGACTGACAGGCCTTTGATCGACAGGCGCACGGCTTGGAGTCTGCACCGCTCGTAGCTTGGGTTGGGCGCAGCCCCCGGGTGGCGCTACGCTCGGACCGGGCTACATGCCGGAGCAGATGCCCACGCGCAAACGCGCTCACTGAAGATGGCGGCGGTAGTCGTAGGGTGGACGACGCTTCACCCGTCCACCGTGCATGCCGCTACGCGTGCAAACCTCAAGCACGCTGATCGGCTTTTCTACCAACGCCTCGAAAGAGCCGCTCAGATACCCAGGCAGAGGTACTTGATCTCCAGATACTCGTCGAGGCCGTACCTGGAGCCCTCGCGGCCCAGGCCGGAGGCTTTCATGCCGCCGAACGGCGCCACTTCGTTGGAGATCAGCGTCGTAGGGTGGACGACGCTTCACCCGTCCACCAGGCAGCAACCACGAAGGTGGATGAAAAGAGCGTCATCCACCCTACATGCTGCCATTTCGGTGCTACGACTATCGTTTCGCCGGCAAGCCAGCTCCATCGAAGTGCGATCCGCGTCGTAGGGTGGACGACGTTTCACCCGTCCACCGTGCATGCTGCTACGCGTGCAAACCTCAAGCACGCTGATCGGCTTTTCTACCAACGCCTCGAAAGAGCCGCTCAGATACCCAGGCAGAGGTACTTGATCTCCAGATACTCGTCGAGGCCGTACTTGGAGCCCTCGCGGCCCAGGCCGGAGGCTTTCATGCCGCCGAACGGCGCCACTTCGTTGGAGATCAGCCCGGTATTGATACCGACCATACCGTACTCAAGCGCCTCGGCCACCCGGAAGGTACGGCCCAGATCGCGGGTGTAGAAGTAGCAGGCCAGGCCGAACTCGGTGTCGTTGGCCTGGCGTACCACCTCGGCTTCGTCGCTGAAGCGGAATAACGGTGCGAGCGGGCCGAAGGTTTCCTCGCGGGCGACACGCATCTCGGTGGTTACGTCTGCCAGCACGGTCGGCTCGAAAAAGTTGCCTCCCAGCGCCTTGCCGCCCTGCACGACCCTGGCGCCCTTCTCCAGCGCATCGGCCAGATGCGCCTGCACCTTGGCCACGGCGTTGCCGTCGATCAGCGGGCCGGTGGTCACGCCCGCCTCGGCGCCGTGTCCGACCTTGAGCTCGGCAACCGCTGCCGCGAGCTTCTCGGCAAAGGCGTCATACACCGCATCGTGGACGTACAGGCGGTTGGCGCAGACGCAGGTCTGCCCGGCGTTGCGGTACTTGGCGACCATGGCGCCCTCTACCGCGGCATCCAGATCGGCATCGGCGAAGACGATGAAGGGTGCATTGCCACCCAGCTCAAGGGACAGTTTCTTGAGCGTCGGCGCGCACTGCTCCATGAGCTTGATGCCGACACCGGTGGAGCCGGTGAACGACAGCTTGCGCACGATGGGATCGGCGCACAGTTCGGCGCCCACTTCACGGGAGCGCTCGGCGTCTGCCGGCAATACGCTGAACAGCCCGGCTGGAATGCCGGCACGCTCGGCCAGTACGGCCAGAGCCAGAGCGCTGAAAGGCGTTTGCGGCGCAGGCTTGAGCACCATGGCGCAGCCAGCCGCCAGGGCCGGGCCAGCCTTGCGGGTGATCATCGCCGCGGGGAAATTCCAGGGCGTGATCGCAGCGGTCACGCCGACCGGCTCCTTGGTCACCAGCAGGCGCTTATCGGCCTGATGACCGGGAATGGTATCGCCATAGACGCGCTTGGCTTCCTCGGCGAACCACTCGATGAACGAGGCGGCATACAGCACTTCGCCGCGCGCTTCGCTCAGTGGCTTGCCCTGCTCGGCCGTCATGATCTGCGCCAGGTCTTCCTGATTGGCGAGCATCAACTCGTACCAGTTGCGCAGGCGCGCAGCGCGCTCCTTGGCGGTCAGCGCGCGCCAGGCCGGCTGGGCATCACGGGCAGCCTCGATGGCCGCGCGGGTCTGGGCGGCGCCCAGGTTCGGCACGCGGCCCAGGGATTCACCATTGGCCGGATTGAAGATTTCCGTGGTGGCGCCGTCGCTGGCGTCGCGCCACTGACCATTGATATAGGCCTGATGACGCAGCAGATCGGGATCGTTGAGTTTCATGATCTCTCCAGTGGCCGGGAGCCGTCGGTTCCCGGATTGATAGTTAGTCTTTGCCGACCGGTTCGGCGGGCGGCAGGTCCTTGCTGAAGGTCTGGTCGTTCTCGCCGCGGAAGAAGCGGGTGCCATAGATCAGCAGGCACAGGCCGAGACCGATGGCGAACGCCCAGCCGGCGCCCTTGATCGCCAGCACCGCGCCGATCACCCCGGCAATGCCCAGATCGCGCTGGCTGCGCGCTTCCATGATGCCGAGGCGTACGCTCACGTAGCCCTGAATGAGCAGGGTCAGCGCCAGGGCAACGCCGAGAATCGGCTGCACCAGAGTCACCACCGGCAATAGCAGCAAGCCGGTATTGGTGCCCCAGCGGAACGAACCGACACCGCCGTAGATGGATTTCATCGCCTTGGCGCCGCCTTTGAAGCGCTCGGTGATCACCACCTGCATGGCTGCCCACTGTGGGCCGCACATCGCCACATCGGGGCCGAGGATGCTCATCAGCGCATTACGCCCGCCAAACAGCAGGTGCGAGCGATTGGGATCGAAGTCGATCTTCTCGTCGCGGCGCACCTTGCCGCCCTCGTCGAGGATCGCCTGGTTGCTCAGTACGTCGCCGAACACCACCAGATAGGCGGCCAGCACGGTGGGGATGGCGGTGACGAACATCATCAGCGGCGGCATACCGAGGCCGAACACGGTGTATTCGTTCCACAGGGTGATGAAGTCGGGCTTGCTGATGCCCCACTCGATGCTCGGCCAGGGTGCTTCGCCGAAGATCGGCGCGACGATCACCGCCAGCAGGATGATCGGGAAGATGCCCAGCTTGGCGAAGTTCCACCAGAAGCGGTTGCGCTTCTTCAGCTCCTGGAAGTGCATGGAGAACACCAGGTAGAAGGCCACGCCGATGGCGATGGAGATCGTCCAGGGGAAGGCGTCGAAGCGGCCGCCCTCCTTGAACACGGTGACCACCGCACTGAGCCCGGCGCCCATGATGATTCCGGCCTTGAGCGCCGAGGGCACCAGCGACACCACCCTGCGTGCCATCCCGGTCATGCCCAGGCCGATGGAGAATATCCCCAGCATCAACTGGAAGGCGATCAGCGCGTGCACCCGCTCGGCGCCCTCCGGGAACTGGCTGCAATAGGCCATGAGCATGGGAATGGCCGGCGTGATCCAGCCCGGTACTACCGGGTCGCCAAGCAGGTGGTGGATCAGGTACAGCAGGCCGTTGAGCATGACCACCGCCAGCGCCACCTCGAAGGGCATGCCGAGGAATTCGGTCATCAGCGGGATCGCCGCCAGATCCACCGCGCACATCAGCAGACCCTGCATGTAGTCGGAGATTTCGAAGCGGTAATGGATGAAAGGCAGACGCAGCTTGAATGGCCCAAGGGGCGTGTAGGGCGCCTCCGGGCCTTGTTGGTGCAGTTCGGACATTTGGATTACCAATGTTATTAGTATGGACGTAAACCAGTACGCCCCGGCAGAACCGGGGCGCGTCATCAGCTGTTGCAGGTGCTCAATAGGCGGCGCGGTAGATCTGCTCGATGTCGCCGGCCGTCAGGCGACGCGGGTTGTTGCGCATCAGGCGGTCGATCTTGCTGGCCTCCTCGGCCATGGCCGGGATGGCCTCCTCCGGCACGCCGAAGCTGCGCATGCCCTTGGGGATATCGACGCTGGCGCACAGCTCGGCCATGGCCTCGACGGCCAGGTCGGCAGCGGCCTTGTCGCTCAGGCCAAAGGTCTGCACGCCCATGGCAGTGGCGATCTCGGCCATGCGCTCGACGCAGGCCAGCTTGTTCCAGGCCATCACGTAGGGCAGCAGCAGTGCGTTGCTGACCCCGTGGGCGATATTGAAACGCCCGCCCAACGGATAAGCCAGGGCATGCACCGCGCCCACGCCGGCGTTGCCGAATGCCATGCCGGCCATCAGGCTGGCGGTGGCCATGTCTTCACGGGCGACGAGGTCGGCCGGGTTGGCGTAGGCCTTGGGCAGCGCCTTGCTGATCAGCTTGATGGCGCCAATGGCCAGCGCATCGGTGATCGGCGAGGCATTCACCGACAGGTACGACTCCACGGCATGCACCAGGGCATCGACGCCGCTGGCCGCCGTCACGCTGCGCGGGCAGGTAAGGGTCATCAGCGGGCTGACGAGGGCGACGTCGGGCAACAGGTAATCGCTGACGATGCCTTTTTTCAGTTGCGCCTGCTTGTCGGAAAGAATGGACACGTTGGTCACTTCCGAACCGGTACCGGCCGTGGTCGGAATGGCGATCAGTGGCGGGCCTTTACGCTTGACCTGATCGACACCGAACAGCTCCTCCAACGCGCCGTCATGGCCGACGTAACCGGCCACCGCCTTGGCGATATCGATGGCGCTGCCGCCACCGACGCCGATCAGAGCATCATGACCGCCCGTTCGGTACACCTTGGTGCAGGCCTCGACGATGGCGATCTCCGGCTCCGGCTCGACGCCATCGAAGATGCCATAGGCGCGCTCGCCCAGTTGCTTGAGAACGTGCTCGACGGTGCCCGACTTGATCAGGATGGCATCGGTGACGATCAGCGGGTTCTGTATGTTCAGACGGGGCAGTTCGTTCGCCAGTTGCTCGACGGCGCCTTGGCCGGTCAGCAGCTTATTGGCGATCTTGAATGCGGCAATACTCATCATCAGGCCCTTTTATGTGGTGTTCAGCTTTGCGGGTTCGGGCCTGTCATAGCGATTCCTGTGCCAGCCTGACGAAACCCTTGCCGTAGACGGCTTGCGTCGATTTGCCACAGGCTATTGGGGTGCTGCAGCGATCAGCAAATGGATCAGAAAGACCTCGCCTGATCCATTTTCCGATCAGCCTTGCTCCCAGCGTTTCATCTTCTGCACCAGAGTGGCCTGGCTCAAGCCGAGCACGCGGGCGGCTTCGCGGGTGGTCTTGTGCTGCACCAGGGCGTTGCGGATCAGCCGTCGCTCGAGCTGTTCGACCTGCTTGCGCAACGGCAGCAGGCTGTCGTCACTGGCGTCCCGCTCACTGTTGCGCATCTCTTCGGGCAGGTCGAAGAGCTCGACGACCGCCCCGCTGCAGGTAACCACCAGGCGCTCGACCAGATTGATCAGTTCGCGGATGTTGCCCGGCCAGGAATAGTCGGTCAGCGCGTCCAGAGCCTCCAGCCCCCACTCGAGCTGGCGCCCGTAGCGCTGATTGAATTCGGTCAGGTAGAAGTCGAGCAGCGGCTGGATTTCCTCACGCCGCTCACGCAGTGCCGGAATGTGGATCGGTACCACGTTGAGCCGGTAATAGAGATCGGCACGAAATCGCCCGTCGCCGACCATGGCGCGCAGATCATGGTGGGTAGCGGTGATGATGCGAACGTCCACTTCCTTGAGTTCCAGACCGCCGACCGGGATGAAACGACTTTCCTCGATGACCTTGAGCAACTTCACCTGCAGGGCCAGCGGCAGGTCGCCGATCTCGTCGAGAAACACCGTGCCGTGGTGCGCCAGCTCCAGCAGGCCGCGCTTGCCCTTGCTGCCGGCGCCGGTGAAAGCGCCGGGCACGTAGCCGAACAGCTCCGCTTCGATCAGGTTTTCCGGCAAGGCACCGCAGTTAAGCGCCAGGAACGGCTGCGCGGCCCGTGGGCTGCTCTTGTGGATGTACTGGGCGATCAGCGTCTTGCCGACCCCGGTCTCGCCTTGCAGCAGGACCTTCACGTCACTGGCAGCGACCTGGCGGGCCTGAGCGAATACCCGCCCGGATGCCGGGTGGTCGGCCACCGGTGAAGCGTCGAGCAGATCGTCGCGCTGGCCGGCATGCAGGCGCGCGGTGCTGTTGCGCAGTTGCTTGAGCTGCTGCAATTCGTCGCGCTCGTGCTTCATGCGCAGCAATTCGGTCATGTCGCGCACGGTGCTGACCACGTAGCGAACCTGGCCTTCGGCGGTGAAGATCGGCGTGCCACTGACCAGCAGGCGCTTGCCCTGGCTGACGCTCTGCATCAGCGACAGCGCCCTGCCCTCCTTGAGCACCCGCAGCGACACCGACTGGGAAATCACCCCCTGCTCGACCAGCGCCTGCATGTGCTGGCCGACCACATCCTCGCTGCGCAGCCCGGTGAGCCGCTCGTAGGCGCTGTTGACCTTGAGGGTGATGCCATCGGCATCGGTGATGTACACGCCGTCGTGCAGCGCATCGAGCAGCTCGCGAAAACTGGGATCGTCGAAATCCATGGGGCTTTCCGGGAAACGCGGGAGAGCGCAGCAGTTTACTCCGCCCGATCCCCAGGCATAAAAAAACCGCCGCAACCGAGGGGTGTGCGGCGGTTACGAAACGTAGAGACTTATTCGACCTGGGTACGCAGCTTCTCGCTACGCCCGCGCAGCCACTCGAGGGTCAGCAACAGCAGCACCGAGAAGCCGATCAGCAGGGTCGCGGCAGCGGCGATGGTCGGGCTGAGGTTCTCGCGGATACCGCTGAACATCTGCCGCGGCAGGGTGACCTGCTCCGGGCCGGCGAGGAACAGGGTCACCACCACCTCATCGAAGGAGGTGGCGAAGGCGAACAGCGCGCCACTGATCACGCCTGGAGCGATCAGCGGCAGGGTCACCCGGCGGAACGCGGTGATCGGTGAGGCGCCAAGGCTGGCCGCGGCACGCACCAGGTTGTAGTTGAAGCCCTGCAGCGTGGCGGACACGGTGATGATCACGAAGGGCACGCCCAATACCGCGTGCACCACGATCAGCGACAGGTAGCCGTTGGCCAGCCCCAGCGGCGCGAAGAACAGGTAGCTGGCGACGCCAACGATCACCACGGGCACCACCATCGGCGAAATCAGCAGGCTCATCACCAGCGCCTTGCCGCGGAACTCCGAGCGGGTCAGGCCGATGGCGGCCAGGGTACCCAGCACCATGGCCAGCACGGTCGCCGCCGGGGCGATGATCATGCTGTTCTTCAGCGCGCGCATCCAGCCAGCCGAGCCGAAGAAATCCTCGTACCAGCGCATCGAGAACCCCTGCATCGGGTAGATCAGGAAGGTGCCGGAGTTGAACGACAGCGGCACGATCACCAGGATCGGCAGCACCAGGAACAGCAGTACCAGGCCGCAGAGCAGGCGCAGGCCGTAGTACCAGGCGCGCTCCACGGGAGACATGTAAGGGCTCAGCATTTTCTATTCTCCGCTCATTAACCCAGACGCAGGCGACCAGCACCCACCAGCCAGCTGTACACCACGTAGAGCAGCAGCGTGGCGACCAGCAGCAAGCCGCCCAGCGCGGTGGCCATGCCCCAGTTGATGGTGGTGTTGGTGTAGAAGGCGACGAAGTAGCTGACCATCTGGTCGCTCGGACTGCCGAGCAGCGCCGGGGTGATGTAGTAGCCGATGGACAGGATGAACACCAGCAGACAGCCCGCACCGACGCCGGCCAGGGTCTGCGGGAAATACACCCGCCAGAAGCTGGCGAACGGATGACAGCCAAGGGAGATCGCCGCACGCATGTAGCTCGGCGATATGCCCTTCATCACGCTGTAGATCGGCAGGATCATGAACGGCAGCATGATGTGCACCATGGAGATGTACACGCCCGCCCGGTTGAACACCAGCTCCAGCGGTTGGTCGATCAATCCCAGCTTGATCAGCGCCGAGTTGATCAGCCCGCCCGACTGCAACAGCACGATCCAGGCCGCGACGCGTACCAGAATCGAGGTCCAGAACGGCAGCAGCACCATGATCATCAGCAGGTTGCCCTGACGGGTCGGCAGGTTGGCCAGCAGGTAAGCCAGCGGATAGGCCAACGCCAGGCAGATGGCGGTGATCACCGCGCCCATCCAGAAGGTGCGGGCGAAAATGTCGAGGTAGATGGCCTGATCCGGCGTGGTCTTGACCACGGCGCCGGTGTCATCGACGCGATGGTCGAGCGAAGCCAGCAGGTAGTACGAGGTCCAGGAGCTGGTGTTGCGACGGATCACCTGCCAATAGGCGGGATCGCCCCAGCGCTCATCGAAAGACTCGAGCGCGTCCTTGTAGGATGCCGGTTCGGCCTCGAAGGGTAGCGAGCGCGCGGTCTTGGCCAGCAGGCTGCGGTAGCCGGCCAGCTCCATGTTCAGGCGCTTGGACAGGTCACCGATGCTCTGCTTCTCGCGCGCCTCGGCCAGATCCAGCGCCAGTGCCTGATAGACCGGCTCGGCGGGCAAGCCACGACCATCCCAGGTTTCGATGGCGGCCACGGTTCTCGGCATCGAACCGATCACGTCCGGGTTATCCACACTGCGGTTGAGCAGCGCCACGATCGGCACCAGAAAGGTGAAGACGAGAAACAGCACCAGCGGCAGGATCAACGCCTGCGACTTGAGGCGATTCATCCGCTCGGCGCGCGCCAGACGCTGCTTGAGCGAGGGGCCGGCGACCTCGGCATGGGGCACTGCTAGGGCCATGGGGCTAACTCCGGTGAAACAGATAAGGAATTCGGGGGTGAAGCCGGAGCGCCTGCATGCAGGCGCTCCTTGCAACGGGTGAAAGCAGCTGCGCTTTCACCTTTCGAGCGAGCCGTTACTTGGCAGCCCAGGAGTTGAAACGCTGCTCCAGGACTTCGCCGAAGTCGGCCCAGAAGGTCACGTCCATGGCCACCTGATTGGCGATGTTCTGCGGTGCGGTCGGCAGGTCGGCGGCGACCTTGGCGTCCAGCAGATCGACCGCTTTCGGGTTGACCGGCCCGTAGGCGATGTTTTCCGAATAGGTCTTCTGGTTTTCAGCCTGCAGGGTGTAGGCGATGAACTTCAGGGCTTGGTCCTTGTTCTTCGCGCCTTTCGGGATGGCCCAGGCATCGAAGTCGTAGATGCCACCGTCCCACACCACTTTCAGGCTGCTGCCTTCCTTCTGGGTGGCGGCGATACGGCCGTTGTAGGCCGAGCTCATGACCACGTCACCGGAAGCGAGATACTGCGGCGGCTGAGCGCCGGCTTCCCACCACTGGATGTAAGGCTTGAGCTCGTCCAGTTTCTTGAACGCGCGCTCCTGGCCGTCCTTGCTCGCCAGCACCTTGTAGACGTCCTTCGGCGCAACGCCGTCGGCCATCAAAGCGAACTCCAGGGTGTACTTGGCGCCCTTGCGCAGGCCACGCTTGCCCGGGAATTTCTTCACGTCCCAGAAATCGGCCCAGCTGGTCGGTGCGGTGGTCAGCTTGTCGGCGTTGTAGGCCATGACGGTCGACCAGACGAAGAAGCCGACGCCACAGAAGGAAGCGGCGCCCGGTACCAGAGCGTTCTTGTCACCGACCACCGAGTAGTCGATCTCTTCGAACAGGTCTTCGTCGCAACCACGGGCCAGTTCGGGCGATTCCACCTCGACCAGGTCCCACGACACGCTGTTGGTGTCGACCATGGCTTTGACCTTGGCCATTTCACCGTTGTACTCGCCCGCGATGATCTTGCCGTTACCCGCCGCTTCCCACGGCTGGTAGTAGGCCTTGACCTGAGCATCCTTGTTGGCGCCACCGAAGTTGATGACGGTGAGATCCGCGGCGTGAACCTGTGCAGCGCAGACCAGCCCCAGTGTCAGCGCGGAAAGGGAGAATAGCTTCGACATTTTTATGTTGGCTCCGAGTGCTGTGGTAAAGCGGAAAACGCCGATCATTCCGCCGACTGCGGATCAAGGGCGCGAACGTGCTCGACCTGCCAGCCGAGCGGGATCACGTCACCGACGGCGAGCGCAGGATCGAGCTCGGCAATCGGCTGTTTGACGAAGAAATCGGTCTTGCCGCACACCTCCAGACGCACCCGAACATGGTCGCCAAGGTAGATGAATTCGGACACACGACCGGAAAAACGGTTATCGCAGGTCTGCGCGGCGGCATTCAGGCGAACGCGCTCCGGGCGGATCGACAGGCTCACAGCATCGCCAGGCTGGCCGACATTGACGGCCAGGGCCTGGACTTTCTCGCCGCGGCTCAACTGCACGGTGCAGTTGTCACCATTGCGCTCCACCAACTGGCCGGCAAAGCGGTTGTTCTCACCGATGAACTGGGCCACGAAGGTGTTGCAAGGTGCCTCGTAGAGTTCACGCGGCGGGGCGATCTGCTGGATTTCGCCCTGATGGAACACCGCGACGCGGTCGGACATGGTCAGCGCTTCGCTCTGGTCGTGGGTCACGTAGACCACGGTCACGCCCAGGCGCTGGTGGATGTGCTTGATCTCCATCTGCATGTGTTCACGCAACTGCTTGTCCAGCGCACCGAGGGGTTCGTCCATCAGCACCAGTTGCGGCTCGAACACCAGCGCACGGGCCAGAGCCACACGTTGCTGCTGCCCACCGGAAAGCTGTGCCGGATAGCGGCCTGAGAAGGCGTCGAGCTGTACCATCGACAGCGCACGTTTGACCCGCTCGCCGACGTCGGCCTTGCTCATGCCGCGCACGCTCAAGGGGAATGCCAGGTTTTCGGCGACGGTCATGTGCGGGAACAGTGCATAGTTCTGGAACACCATGCCGATGTCGCGCTTGTGCGGCGGCACGTTGTTCAGGCGCTTGCCGGCCAGGGTGATCTCGCCGGCCGTGGGCGTTTCGAAACCGGCCAGCATCATCAGGCTGGTGGTCTTGCCGGAGCCGGATGGCCCGAGCAGGGTCAGGAACTCGCCTTTGCGAATGTCCAGATTGAGATCTTTGACGATCAGGTTCTCGCCGTCGTAGCTTTTTTGCACGCCACGAAAGCTGACCAGGATGTCGCTCGAAGAAGTGTCGCCCATCACCGCACCTGCCTGTTGTTCTACCGTGGTTCAAGACTAGGACCGGCGTTAGAACCTGCAAATCGGGCGTACTGACACTTTGATATAAGGGAGTCGGAAAGGCGCTTGTAGGGCGAGCCCTACAGCCGTGTCGCAAATGGATACGTCCTCGGAGCGCACCCACGATTCGATCGACGATGGCCCGAGGCGAGCGCGTCGCGAATAGACAAGTCGGGCTGTCAGACCAGCTTGTGCTCGACCGCGTAACGCACCAGGTCGGCGACCGAATTGAGGTTGAGCTTCTGCATCAGACGCGCCTTGTGGGTACTGATGGTCTTGCTGCTGAGCGCCAGATGAGCGGCGATCTCGTTGACGCCCTCCCCCTGCACCAGACGCTCGAACACCGAGAACTCCCGCTCGGAAAGCCGCGCGTGGGGTGGCCGCGAATCGGTCAGGCCGACTTCGAAGACCATGCGATCGGCAAGATCGGGGTCAATGTAGCGCCCACCACCGGCGACCTTGCGGATCGCGGTGAGCAGCAGGGCCGGGTCGCTGTCCTTGGTGGCATAACCGGCAGCACCGATCTTCAGCGCGCGGGCGGCCATCTGCGCCTCGTCATGCATCGACAGCACCAGAATCGCCGGAGGCTGGGCCAGGGCGCGAATGCGCGGAATCGCCTCCAGGCCGTTGACACCAGGCATGGAGATGTCCAGCAACACCACTTCGCAGGGTGTGTTGCGCAAGGTTTCCAGCAACTGTTCGCCGTTGCTCGCCTCACCGACCACCTGCAGATCACGCGCCATGCCGATCAGTTGCTTGATGCCCTCGCGGACGATGGTGTGGTCTTCGGCTACCAGTACTCGGATCACGCGTTTAGCCCCTGTTCAGTCGGTGGACACACACTCGCTCAGCGGTACCCTTACACGTAACAGGGTACCCTCGCCGGGGCGGCTGTCGAGGGTCAATTGTCCGCCGAGCATCAGCACCCGCTCGCGCATGCCCACCAGACCGAAGGAGTCGGCACGTACCGCAGCGGGCTGAAAACCGCGGCCATCGTCGCTGATCGACAGGCGCAGGCTGTCACCGAGCAGTTCCAGGCGCACGCTCACCGTGTGCGCCTCGGCGTGGCGCATGACGTTGGTCAGCGATTCCTGAAGGATGCGAAACAGCCCGGTCGCCTTGGCATCGCTCAGTGGCGGTACGTTTTCGGGCACCTCGACCAGGCAGGGAATCTGCGTGCGCGCTTCGAAGCGCCGCGCCTGCCATTCGATGGCCGAGGCGATACCGGCGTCCAGAATCGGTGGGCGCAGCGCCGTTGCCACGTCGCGCACCAGTTGAAACAACTGGGCGATCAGCTTCTTCATGTTGTCCAGTCGGTCACGCAGGCCCGGGTCGAGCTCGGCGAACCCCAGCTCGCACATCGAGGTTTCCAGCTTGAGTACGGTGAGCACCTGGCCCAGCTCGTCATGCACCTCCCGGGCGATGCGCGCCTTCTCCTCCTCGCGCACGCTCTCGAGGTGCGCCGACAGATCGCGCAGACGCATCTGCGATTCGGCCAGCGCCAGCTCGTTGCGTTTGTTCTCGCTGATGTCCCAGACCACGCCGTCCCAGATCAGCCGACCGTCGGCCATGCGCCTGGCCATGGCCTTGATGTCCACCCAGCGCGACTCGCCGGAATGGGTGAGCATGCGCCCCTGCCAATGCCAATCGCTGTCACTGTCGAAGGCGCGATCCTGAACGCGGTGGTAATTGGCCTTGTCGTCCGGGTGCACCAGGCTGCGCAGACCGTGATCGGGCGCCAGCAGTGTCGATGCCCGATAGCCGACCAGGCTTTCGCTGCCCTCGCCGATGAAGGCGAACAACGCTGGGTCCCCGGGCCGGGCCCGCTCCAGACGAAACACCACGCCAGGCACGTTGGAAGCGATGCCCTGCAGCCGCGCCTCGCTCTCCTGCAGCGCGGCCAGGGCACGGCGGCGCTCGGTGACATCGGTGATGAACACCACCAGATACTCGGTATCGCGGTATTGCAGAAAACTCAGCGATACATCCACCGGCAAGCGACTGCCATCGGCCCGCAGGCATTCGGTCTCGAAGCTCGGCGGCCGCTCGTCACCACTGCGCGCCAGCCGCCACAGGTTGAGCCAGCGGTCCATGTTCAGGCTCGGCTCGAAATCGCTCAACGGCCGATCCACCACAGCGCCGCTGCGACAGCCGAGCATCGCCTCCGCCGCGCGGTTGGCGTAGCGCACGTGGCTGTCCCAATTGACCCAGAGAATGCCCACCGTGCTGTTGTCGATGGAAAACTGCGACAGCCGCAGTGCATCGCGGGCGACTTCACGCAGCTCGATCTCGTGACGCGCGGCGAGCAGACGAAACTCCAGGGTGTCGCGCTGGCGACGCATCAACAACGCCAGCAGCAGGGCGAAGATCAACAGCAGACCGAGCAGCAGGCTGATTCCGCGCCAGAAGCTCGACGAGCTTTCCTGCTGCAGATAGCTCGGCGGCAGCCAGCGGTTGTGCAGATCATCCAGCTCGCGAGCGGAGACGCTGCGCAGCGCGACATCGACGATGGCCGACAGCTCCGGCCAGTCACGCCGGGTGGCGACACGCAGCAGTTGCGGAAAACCGATATCGCCGACTATCGCCAGGCCGAGAAATTCCGGCTCACGGGACAGACGCCCCAGTTGCGCTTCATCGAGCACCGCGTAGCTGGCCTGCTGATTGATTACCCGTTGCAGGGCCTGACGCGGCGAACTGGCGGTATCCAGCCTGAGTTTCGGGTAACTGCTGCGCAGGTAGTCGAGGACGGCATCCGATACCTTCAAGGCAATCGGCGAACGACCGTCGAGCTGCTCGAGGTCCACCGAACCGTTGCTGTCGCGCTCGCCGACCAACAAATGCGACACCCGCAGGAAAGGGTCGGAAAACACCCAGCGACGCAGCCCGGCAGGCGTCTGGCCGAGGCCACTGGCGAGGTCGATCTGATCAGTGTGCAGCGCCTCTTCCAGTTCCTCCTGAGTCTGGAAGGTCCGCCAGCGCAATTGCACGCCCATCAAGGCAGCCAGGGTGTGCATCATCTCGACGTTGGCACCGGTCAGGCGGTGCAAGCGCCGGTCGAGTTGCGCATAGGGCGCCTGCAAGACGACCCCGGCACGCAGTACGGGATGATCGGCCAGCCATTGCTGCTGCGCTGCATCGAAGATCGGCGCGGGGGCAGACGGCGACTCGTCCGCCCACGACAGGGTTGGCAGGCTCAGCAGCAGGAAAAACAGCCAGCGGTGGATCATGCTCGGGCACCGAAACGCGAGGAGATAGCAGGCAGGCGCCCGCCGTGAAAGGCCGCATTAAGCTACATCTGGATCTGACAAATCCACGACAAGTGATTAGGCTCTAGGGTCTATTGACGTTTCAGCATGACCTCGGGCCCTTCGATGATGCGCTTTCGCCACTCGCCACGCTACATGCTGTGCCTGATGCTGCTGACAGGCACCATGGCCGCGCATGGCGAGCAGAGCCCGCCAGCCGACACTGGCGAACAAGCCGAAACCAAGCCCGAGCAACGCGCGCCGCTGGCCGAGCGCAGTGAGCTCGAAGCCCTGGCCCTCGAACGTCAGTTGGCGGCCGATGAGCAACAGCGCCTCGACGCCGCCGGCACGCAGTTCCTCGCCCTATGGCTGCCAGCCAACGACCCGGCCCCCAAGGGTGCGGTGATTCTGCTGCCGGGCGACGAGGAGAGTGCCGATGCACCGAGGGTAATCGGCCCGCTGCGCCAGAAATTGCCGGATGCCGGCTGGCACAGCCTGAGCCTGAGCCTGCCGGATCCCCAGGGCGCCAACCTTCCGATACGCGTCGTCGAATCCGCCCCGGCGGCTGGGGAGGTGCCCGCGGAGAAACCTGCCGAGCCCGCCACGCCCGAACCCGCGCCAACATCGGCACCAGCCACCGAGCCGACCCAGAACGCAGAAGCCGCGCGCGCCGCGCATGTCGAGCGGGTGTTCGCCCGGATCGACGCAGGCATCGCCTTTGCCGGGCAACAACAGGCCAAGACACTGGTGCTGATGGGCCACGGCAGTGGCGCCTACTGGGCGGCCCGCTATATCGCCGAGCGCAAACCAGCCAACGTGGCGCATCTGCTGCTGGTGGATCTTCGTCAGCCAGAAGGCTTCGAATCGCCAATCAACGACCTGCTGGCGCAACTCAAGGCCAGTGTCGGTGACTTCTATTATCGCGACAGCACTACCGCTCGACAGGCCGCGCTGCTGCGCAAACAGCTCAGTCAGCGGCAGAAGCAACCGACCTTCGTGCAGGTCGGCCTGGACGCCTTGCCCGGCAACGCCGACGTGGCCGAGGAGCAACTGTTCCGACGCTTGCGCGGCTGGCTCGACAAGCAGGCAGGCGGCAAGTAGACGCACTGCCGCTAGTCCCCCTCAGCGAAAACCCCGGCGCTGGCGAATCAGCGCATAGGCGTTGTGCAGCTCGCGGGTCTTCTCGGTGGCTTCACGGACCTTTTCGGGCACCGCACCACTGCCAGCCATCTTGTCCGGATGATGACGACTGAGCAGGCGCCGGTAGGCTTTCTTGATCTGCTGGGTGTCACTCTCGGCATTCACGCCCAGCAGCCGCAGTGCCTGCTGGTAACTGTCAGGAGCGGCAGTGGGTGGTCCACGGCGCGGTGAGTAGGCGGCACTCAGCGCCTCCTGAGCATCGGCGGAAACGCCCAGCCATTTGCCCCAGAGCAGGATCAGCTCACGTTCCGCCTGCCCCACTCGGCCATCTGCCCAGGCCATGCGCCAGCAGGCGCGCAACAGCGCATCCGCGTCGGCGCGACGGCGCTGCAGGGGCCCGCGCAGATTGTCCTGCCCCGTCTTGCCACGAGAAAAGGCGTCGATGGCGCTGGCCTTGGCTGCCTCGCCAACGGCCAGGCGCTGCATCTCGGCACGAGCCTGGCGGATATGCGCCTGCTGCACCACGCCATCGCTTTTCGCCAGGCGGCCGAGCATGACGAACAGCAAGTGCTCGTCGCCCACCGCCGAGGCGCTGCGCAGTCGCTCTCCCAGCGCCTTCCAGCCACGCAGCCCCAGGCGCCGGTCGAGCACCTGCCCCAGCAGCCCGCCAAGCAGCAGCCCCGGGATGCTCGCCAGCGCGTAGCCCGCCACGGCACCAACCAGCGTCAGCGGCCAGTACATATCAGCGCTCGCCCGTCAGCAGGCGTTCGACCTCGGCCAGCCGCTCGTGGGTACCGACATCGACCCAGCACCCGGAGAAACGCTCACCACTGACCTGCCCGGCCGCCATGGCATCGCGCAGCAAGGGCGCGAGCTTGAAGGCTCCCGGCTGGCTGCCGGCGAACAGCGCCGCGCTCAACACGGCAATACCGCTGTAGGTGAAGCTGTCGTGGCCCGCCACGCCATCTTCGACCTGGCCGTCGTGCAGCAGGAAGTCGCCGTTCGGGTGATGTGGCGGATTGTCCACCAGCACCAGATGCGCCTGCCCGCCCAGCGGGCGGCGCAGGTTGGCGAAATCGTAATCGGTGAAGATATCGCCGTTGACCACCACGAATGGCTCATCGCCCAGCAAAGGCAGGGCCTTGAAGATGCCACCGCCGGTTTCCAGAGGCTCGCCCTCGGGCGAGTAGCGGATGCTCACGCCATACCGTGCGCCGTCACCGAGATAATCCTCGATCTGCTGACCGAGCCAGGCGTGATTGACCACCAGCTCGGTAAAACCGGCGCGCGCCAGAGCCTGCACGTGGTACTCGATCAGCGGTACACCGGCGGCCTTGACCAGGGGCTTGGGCGTATGCAACGTCAGCGGCCGCAGCCGCTCGCCCTTGCCGGCGGCGAGAATCATCGCCTTCATCGGGCAGCCTCCGCGGCGCGCTTGAGCTGGGCAATCAGCTCGCCAAGCTCTGCCAGTTCCGGCCGCCTGCCGAGTACCGCATCTATATAGGCGAAGAAACGCGGCACGTCAGCCAGGTAGCGGGGCTTGCCGTCCCGGTGGCAGATGCGCGCGAAAATACCGATCACCTTGAGGTGGCGCTGCACACCCATCAGGTCGCTGGCCCGCAGGAAGTCCTGCACATCGCCCTGCACCGGTATGCCTGCGGCCCGAGCCTGCTGCCAGTAATCCTCGAGCCAGGCCTGCACGCGCGCCTCCGGCCAACTGAGGAAGGCATCCTTGAACAGGCTGGTGACATCGTAGGTGACGGGGCCATAGACGGCGTCCTGAAAGTCCAGCACACCGGGGTTCGGCTCGCTGATCATCAGATTACGCGGCATGTAGTCGCGGTGCACCAGCACCTTGGGCTGGGCCAGGGCGCTGTCGATCAATTGCGTGCAAATGCGCTCCCAGGCAGCCTGCTGCGCGGCATCGAAGGTGATGCCCAGCTCCCTGGCGACATACCAATCCGGAAACAATTGCAGTTCGCGGCGCAGCAGGGCGACGTCATAGTGCGGCAATGGCGTATCCATGGGCAGGCGCTGATAGGCGAGCAAGGCGTCAATGGCGGGCGCGAACAGGCTGTCGGCATTGTCGCTATCGATCACATCCAGGTAAGTCTGGCGGCCCAGGTCGCTGAGCAGCAGGAAGCCCTGTTCGAGATCCGCGGCATGGATATGCGGCACGTTGAGATCCGCGCGCGCCAGCAAAGCGGCCACTTCGACGAACGGTCGGCAATTTTCCTGGGGAGGCGGTGCATCCATCACGATCAGGCTGCGCCCTGCTGCCTCCCAGCGGAAATATCGACGAAAGCTGGCATCGCTGCTGGCCGGTAGCAACGGGGCTTGTGGCACCTCTCCCCACTGCTTGGAAACGAATAGCTGCTGCAGCTGCGGCTCGAGCCACTGTTGCAGGCGTTGCAGACGTACATCTTGATCAGGCATTACAAGGGTCTCCGACGGCGCTAGCCGTTGCGCGGGTCATGCTTTATTATCCAGCATCTTTTTCAGCCCATCGAGAGGCGTGCGGCCCCTGGGCCAAAAGCGCACAGGAAGCCCGGAAAACAAGATGGCAGTAAAATACCCCGCTTTTCGTAAGAAATTCCCGCTTCTGGTAACGGGCGGCCTGCTGGCCCTGCAACCCTTCGCCAGCCCATTCGCCACTGCTGCCGAACAGTTCGATTGCCAGGCTTCGCCTGCTGGCGGTTGGGCCTGTGCGCCGAAAACCAGCACGGCCAATCTGCCGACTCGGCCGACGCACAGCACCAATGCGGTAAGTGCTGGCACGACGACGGCGGCCACTGCCAAGCCTGGGACCAAGGCCGCACCAACGCAAGTCACCGAAAGTGGTGGCCGGGCGCTGGCATCGCGCAGTGCCGATTACAGCCACCTGGACTGGGTACCGCGCGAGCAGCTGACCAGCGCGCAGCTGGCCGAGATCGGCCCATCCTGCTCCGGCTCCTACATCGAGCCGAGCCGGCCGGGCATGAACGACACCACGCCGATGAGCGAAGCGCCGATGTTCGTTTCGGCTCGCGCCTCCCGCTATCAGCAGGAAGAGCAGGTCGCCACCCTCGCCGGTGATGTGGTCGTGCGCCAGGCAGGCATGCAGGTCGAGGCTGACGAAGCCAACCTGCACCAGGCGGAAAACCGCGGTGAACTGGTCGGCAATGTGCGTCTGCGCGACAAGGGCGCCCTGGTCGTCGGTGATCGTGCCGAGCTGCAACTGGACAACGGTGAAGCACGGATCGACAACGCCGAGTACGTGATGCACGCCGCTCATGTACGCGGCAGCGCGGCCTACGCCAAGCGCGAAGAAACCGCGATCATCCGCCTCAAGGATGGTACTTACACCAGTTGCGAACCTGGCAGCAACGCCTGGCACCTGACGGGTAACAACATCACCCTGAACCCGGCAACCGGTTTCGGTACCGCGACCAACGTCACCCTGCGGGTCAAGGATTTTCCGGTGTTCTACACACCGTACATCTACTTCCCGATCGATGACCGTCGCCAGTCCGGCTTCCTGCCTCCGAGCTTCGGCAGTTCCAGTAGCAATGGCCTGACCCTGCAGACACCGTACTACTTCAACCTGGCGCCGAACTTCGACGCCACCCTGTACCCGACTTACATGGCCGATCGTGGCCTGCTGCTCGAAGGCGAGTTCCGTTACCTGACCCGCAACAGCGAAGGTCAGGTCGGTGCAGGCTATCTGGACGACAGCAATGACGACCGCAAGCTGCAGTCGGGTTACAAGGATCAGCGCTGGATGTACAGCTGGCAGCACAGGCAAGGTTTGAATGACCGCCTGCTGGCCGAGGTCGACTACACCGATATCAGCGACCCTTACTACTTCCAGGATCTGAACACGGATCTGGGCATCGAAACGTCCACCTACGTGAACCAGCGTGGCACGCTGACCTGGCGTGGTGACAGCTACACAGCACGCCTGAATGCTCACGCCTACGAGCTGGCCACCATCACCGATGTGACCCCGTACGATCGCTTGCCTCAGATCACCCTGGACGGCAAGCTGCCATTCGAGCCGGGTGGCCTGAACTTCACCTACGGGACCGAGCTGGTACGCTTCGATCGCGATCTGCGTAGCGGCAACTACATCGACCAAAATGGGAACTCCGAAGGCCCCTGGAATGACGTAAATATCCAAGGTCTAGCACGCTCCAACGGCACCCGTATGCACGTAGAGCCAGCAGTCAGCCTGCCTCTGGACTGGAGCTGGGGCTTCATCAAGCCTCAGATCAAGTACCTCCAGACCAACTATGACCTGGATATCGATCAGCGCGGCAAGGACACGCTCCTGGCCGATGAGCAGTACAGCAGCAGCCAGAATCGTGGCGTTGGCATGTTCAGCGTCGACAGCGGCCTGTATTTCGACCGCCAGACCTCACTGTTCGGTCGCGAAGCTCGCCAGACCCTCGAGCCGCGCCTGTTCTATCTCTATGTGCCTGAGGAAGACCAGACCGATATTCCTGTATTCGACACTGGCGAGAGCAGTTTCAACTACGCATCGCTGTGGCGCGAAAACCGTTTCAGCGGCAAGGATCGCATCGGCGACGAAAACAAGATCTCCCTCGGCGTAACCAGCCGCTGGATCGAATCTAACGGTTTCGAGCGTCAGCGCTTCAGCATCGGCCAGGCCTTCTACTTCGAAGACCGCCAGGTGCAGATGCCGGGCATCGATTACCGCACCCGTGATGAGGCGCAGTCTTCGGTCTCCCCTTACGCGCTGGAATACATGTATCGCTACAACCAGGACTGGCGCTTCACCTCGGACTTCAACTGGGATCCGGATGCGCATCGCACTCGTTCGGGTAGCGCCATGTTCCACTACCAGCCAGCGGATAACCCACGCAAGATCGTCAACGTCGGGTATCGCTATCGCAATGACACCCTCAACTATGACCAGAGCACCGGTCGTTGGGGCTTCGGCAGTGACTATGGCACTGAAACTCTTGCGGATGGCTCGGCAAACCCGAACTTCATCAAGGACTACTACAAGATCAGCCAGCATGACTTCTCAGTCATCTGGCCTCTCGGTCCGCAGTGGAGCGTCATTTCCCGCTGGCAGTACGACTACGGTCGCAACCGTACCCTGGAAGCCTTCGGTGGCTTCGAGTACGACAGCTGCTGCTGGAAGCTGCGCGTCATCAACCGCTACTGGATCGACTACGACGAGGTCAGCCTCAACCCCTCGCGCAACGACGAGCCGGATAACGGCATCTTCCTGCAAATCGTCCTCAAAGGCCTGGGCGGCGTGACGGGTAGCAACGTTGAGACATTCCTCGACCAAGGCATTCAAGGTTATCGTAAACGTGAAGATGAAGCTTTCTGAGTGCGTGCGCCCGCTGCTGTTGGGCGCGCTGTTTCTGGGTACCGCGGCACACGCCGATGTACAGCCCCTCAACCGCGTGGTGGCGATCGTCGATAACGACGTGATCATGCAGACCCAGCTCGACGCCCGTGTCCGCGAGGTTCAACAGACCATCGCCAAACGCGGCACCGAGGTGCCACCGGCCAATGTGCTGACCCAGCAGGTGCTGGATCGCCTGATCATCGAGAACATTCAGTTGCAGATGGGCGAGCGCTCCGGCATTCGCATCAGCGACGAAGAACTCAACCAGGCCATCACCACCATTGCCCAGCGCAACGGCATGAGCGTCGAGCAGTTCCGTGCTGCACTGGCCCAGGACGGCCTGTCGTTCAACGAAGCCCGTGATCAGGTCTCCCGCGAGATGGTCATCAGCCGCGTGCGTCAGCGTCGAGTGGCCGAACGCATCCAGGTGACCGATCAGGAAGTGAAGAACTTCCTGGCCTCCGATCTGGGCAAGATGCAGCTTTCGGAAGAGTTCCGCCTGGCCAACATCGTCATCCCGGTGCAGGAAGATGCCTCCTCCGATGCCCTACAGACCGCCGAACGGCGTGCTCAGGACATCTACCAGCAAGCACGTCAGGGCGCCGACTTCGGCCAGTTGGCCATCGCCAACTCGGCCAGTGAAACGGCGCTGGACGGCGGCGAGATGGGCTGGCGTAAAGCCGCTCAACTGCCACCGCCGTTCGACAGCATGCTGGGCGCCATGAGCGTCGGTGACGTGAGCGAACCGATCCGTACGCCAGGCGGCTTCATCCTGCTCAAGGTACTGGAGAAGCGTGGTGGCGAAGCAGCGACCGTCCGTGACGAAGTGAACGTACGCCATATCCTGATCAAGCCCAGCGAAATTCGCAGCGAGGCCGAAGCCCAGGTTCTGGCGGAGCGCCTCTACCAGCGCATCCAGTCCGGCGAAGACTTCGCCGAACTGGCGAAAAGCTTTTCCGAAGACCCGGGCTCGGCCCTCAATGGCGGTAGCCTGAACTGGATCGACCCCAACGCGCTGGTCCCCGAGTTCCGCGAAGTGATGAACAATACCGCCAGCGGTGAAGTTTCCAAGCCCTTCAAGAGCCAGTTCGGCTGGCACGTGCTGCAGGTCATGGGCCGTCGCGCCACTGACAGTAGCGAGCAGATGCGCGAACAGCAGGCGCTGAACCTGCTGCGCAACCGCAAGTACGAGGAAGAGCTGCAGACCTGGCTGCGCCAGATCCGCGACGAAGCCTATGTGGAGATCAAGCTGTAAATACGCGTTGATGCTGCACCGAAGAGCCCGGCCCAGCGCCGGGCTTTTTCATTTGCGCCTGCGCTAGAATCGCCAATGCCCTGCCCTCGAGAGCCGATCATGACCAACTGCCTGCGCTTCGCCCTCACCCCCGGAGAACCCGCCGGCATTGGCCCGGATCTATGCCTGCTGCTCGCCACCCAACGCCAGGCCCATGCGCTGATCTGCATCGCCAGCAGCGCATTGCTGAAGGCGCGCGCGGTGGAGCTAGGGCTGACCATCAGCCTGATCGAAACCGCCCCCGGCAACTGGCCGCAACAGCCGGCCCCAGCTGGCAGCCTGTATGTATGGGATACACCTCTGGGGCAGCCGGTAACAACCGGCAAACTGGACAAGACCAATGCGGCCTACGTACTGCAGACCCTTACGCGCGCGGGCCAGGGTTGCCTGGACGGCGATTTCGCAGGGCTGATAACCGCGCCGGTACACAAGGGCATCATCAACGATGCTGGCATCGCTTTTTCCGGCCACACCGAATTTCTCGCCGACCTGACGCATACCGAGCAGGTGGTGATGATGCTGGCAACCCATGGCCTGCGCGTTGCCCTGGTGACCACCCACCTGCCGCTCAAGGAGGTGGCTGACGCGATCACCGAAGAGCGCCTGCAACGCGTGACACGCATTCTGCATGCCGACCTGCGCGACAAGTTCGGCATTGCCGCACCCCGTATTCTGGTCTGTGGCCTCAACCCTCACGCTGGAGAAGGCGGCCACCTTGGTCGCGAGGAAATCGACATCATCGAACCGGCACTGCAGCGCTTGCGTGGCGAGGGCATCGACCTGATCGGCCCACTGCCGGCCGATACCCTGTTCACGCCAAAACACCTGGAACACTGCGACGCGGTGCTGGCCATGTACCACGATCAGGGGCTGCCGGTACTCAAGTACAAAGGCTTCGGAGCTGCCGTGAACGTGACCCTGGGCCTGCCGATCGTTCGCACTTCGGTCGATCACGGCACCGCTCTGGATCTCGCCGGCAGCGGCCGGATCGACTGCGGCAGCCTGCAGGTCGCTTTGGAAACTGCCTATGAAATGGCCCAGGGCAGCCGCAAGCTGCCAGCGACAAGCCACAAGTAGAAGCCCTTTCCCTGCTAAACTGAGCGTTTTCGCCTTACCGCTTTCTGCTGTCGCTTATGGCTTGCAGCTTGAAGCTTGGAGCTGCTCTTCGATGTCCGAGCCTTACCAACACCGTGCGCGCAAACGCTTTGGCCAGAACTTCCTTCACGATGCCGGCGTGATCCATCGCATCCTGCGCGCCATCCATGCCCGTGACAACGAACACCTGCTGGAGATCGGCCCGGGTCAGGGCGCATTGACAGAAGGGCTGCTGAACAGTGGCGCCAGGCTCGACGTGATCGAGCTGGATCTCGACCTGATCCCCATTCTGGAAGCGAAGTTCGGCAATGAACCGCGTTTTCGCCTGAATCAGGGCGATGCCCTCAAATTCGACTTCGCCCGCCTGCAGGCCGAGCCTGGCAGCCTGCGCGTGGTCGGCAACCTGCCCTACAACATCTCCACGCCACTGATTTTTCACCTGCTTGCCAACGCCCACCTGATCCGCGACATGCACTTCATGCTGCAGAAGGAAGTGGTCGAACGCCTGGCTGCCGGCCCTGGTGGCGGCGATTGGGGTCGCCTGTCGATCATGGTCCAGTACCATTGTCAGGTTGAACATCTGTTCAACGTCGGCCCCGGCGCCTTCAACCCGCCCCCCAAGGTGGACTCGGCCATCGTCCGGCTCACGCCGCACAAGCAGCTGCCGCACCCGGCCAAGGACCATCATCTGCTCGAGCGGGTGGTGCGCGAAGCTTTCAACCAGCGTCGCAAGACCCTGCGCAACACCCTCAAGGCCCTGCTCCCAGCCAGCGAAATCGAGGCGGCTGGCGTCGACGGCAGCTTGCGCCCGGAACAGTTGGATCTGGCCGCCTTCGTGCGCCTGGCCGATCAGTTGGCGGAACAACCCGCCCCTTCGCTCACCTGACTTGTCGAGTGCCCATGTCCGACCCTCGTTACCAGATAGACGTCAGTATCGTCACCCGCTACCTGCCGGAGCAGTCGCAGCCGCAGCAGAACCGCTTCGCGTTCGCCTACGACGTGACCATCGCCAATACGGGCAGCCTGCCCGCGCAACTGCTGTCGCGCCACTGGCTGATCACCGATGGCAACGGTCAGGTCCAGGAGGTGCGTGGCGCCGGGGTGATTGGCGAGCAACCGTTGATCGAGCCAGGCACCAGCCACAGCTACAGCAGCGGCACGCTGATGGCGACTCAGGTTGGCACCATGCAGGGCAGTTACCAGATGATCGCCGATGACGGCAAACGCTTCGACGCGCCCATCGCGCCCTTCCGTCTTGCCGTCCCTGGTGCCCTGCACTGATGGCGACCTATGCCGTTGGTGATCTGCAGGGCTGCCTCAAGCCGCTGCAATGCCTGCTGCAGCGCGTCGCGTTCAATCCCGAGCATGATCGCCTGTGGCTGGTCGGCGACCTGATCAACCGCGGCCCCGACTCGCTGGAAACGCTGCGTTTCCTGTATCGCATGCGCCACGCACTGGTCTGCGTGCTGGGCAATCATGACCTGCACCTGCTGGCTGCCTCGCGCAACATCGAACGCTTGAAGCGCGGCGACACCCTGCGGGAAATCCTCGAGGCGGAGGATCGCGACGAGCTGCTCGACTGGCTGCGCAGGCAAAGACTGCTGCATTACGATGAGCAGCGTGACATGGCCCTGGTGCACGCAGGCATTCCCCCGCAATGGAACATGGCCAAGGCGCTCAGGCGTGCGGCTGAAGTCGAGGGCGCGCTGGCCGATGACGCCCTCTACCCGATGTTCCTCGACGGCATGTACGGCAACGAGCCTGCGCGCTGGGACAAGGAACTGCAGGGTGTGGCGCGACTGCGGGTGATCACCAACTATTTCACCCGCATGCGCTTCTGCAAGGCGGACGGCACCCTGGACCTGAAAAGCAAGGAAGGCTTGGGCACCGCACCCGCCGGCTACTTGCCCTGGTTCAGCCACAAACAACGCAAGACCCGTGGCCAGAAGATCGTTTTCGGCCACTGGGCCTCCCTGGAAGGGCATTGCGATGAGCCTGGGGTGTTCGCCCTGGATTCGGGCTGCGTGTGGGGCGGCAGCCTGACCCTGATGAATATCGACAGCGGCGAGTATCATCGCTGCGACTGCAATGAGGAAACAGCATGAGCGAGTTCAAACGCATCCCCCCGGAACAGGCCCACGCCCTGCGTGAGAATGGCGCGGTGGTGGTCGACATCCGTGACCCGCAGAGCTTCGCTGCCGGGCATATCAGCGGGTCACAGCACCTGGACAACTACTCGCTGCCTGACTTCATCGCCAAGGCCGATCTCGACGGGCCGGTGATCGTCGCCTGCTACCACGGCAACTCGAGCCAGAGCGCAGCCGCGTACCTGGTTGGCCAAGGCTTCTCCGACGTCTACAGTCTCGATGGTGGCTTCGAACTGTGGCGCAACACCTTCCCGCAGGAAACCGCGTCCAGCCAGCCGGAATAAAAAAATTCTCCCGCCAGGCCCGCGCCAGCACTGGGCTTGGCCCCCTCAAGGGCGCCGCGACGGGGCGACTATCGGCGATTGCGCCTTGACCCTGCCGATTCCGAACTATCCTTACCTCAGGCCATCCCAATTCAGGTAGCCGGCCAATCGGCCGAACGGGCCATCGGTAACCACCTTCAGCAGACAGTCAGGCCATGCAACGAATGGTCATGGCAGGAGAAGGCAGCCGATACGCCGCACGGGTAACACCCGGCGGCGGCTGTCCTCTAACCTGCCACGCCACGGACAGGCCGACCACGAGGTTCTGACTGGCTGCGGGGGTGCTCGGGGGATTCATCCCGGTTGCGCAAGCGCCGGGCCTGCATGCACCCGCTCGACCGATCCCGGCCGGCTCCAAGCATCGAGCGAGGTGAAGTCATGAGCATTTTCAGTCACTTCCAGCAACGATTCGAGGCGACCCGCCAGGAGGAGTACTCGCTGCAGGAGTACCTCGAACTGTGCAAACAGGATCGCAGCGCCTACGCCAGCGCCTCCGAAAGGTTGCTGATGGCGATCGGCGAACCGGAGCTGCTCGATACGTCGCATACCCCGCGGTTGTCGCGCATCTTTTCCAACAAGGTGATCCGTCGCTATCCCGCCTTCGCCGACTTCCACGGCATGGAAGAATGCATAGAGCAGATCGTTTCCTACTTCCGGCACGCCGCTCAGGGCCTGGAAGAGAAGAAACAGATCCTCTACTTGCTGGGCCCGGTCGGTGGCGGTAAATCGTCGCTGGCTGAAAAGCTCAAGCAACTGATGGAGAAGGTTCCCTTCTACGCCATCAAGGGCTCGCCGGTCTTCGAGTCCCCGCTGGGGCTGTTCAATGCCGCCGAGGACGCCGCGATTCTGGAGGAAGATTACGGTATCGAGCGGCGCTACCTGGGCAGCATCATGTCGCCCTGGGCCAGCAAGCGCCTGGCCGAGTTCGGCGGCGATATCAGCCAGTTCCGGGTGGTCAAGCTCTACCCTTCGATCCTCAACCAGATCGCCATCGCCAAGACCGAGCCTGGCGACGAGAACAACCAGGACATTTCCGCCCTGGTGGGCAAGGTGGACATCCGCAAGCTCGAGGAATACCCGCAGAACGATGCCGACGCCTACAGCTACTCGGGCGCGCTGTGCCGGGCCAACCAGGGCCTGATGGAATTCGTCGAGATGTTCAAGGCGCCTATCAAGGTGCTGCACCCACTGCTCACCGCCACCCAGGAAGGCAACTACAACAGCACCGAAGGCCTTGGGGCGATCCCCTACAACGGCATTCTGCTGGCCCACTCCAACGAATCGGAATGGCATACCTTCCGCAACAACAAGAACAATGAAGCATTCATCGACCGTATCTACATCGTCAAGGTGCCCTACTGCCTGCGCGTCAACGACGAGATCAAGATCTACGACAAGCTGTTGATCAGCAGTTCGCTGGCCAACGCGCACTGCGCGCCGGATACGCTGAAGATGCTGGCCCAGTTCTCCACGCTGTCGCGCCTCAAGGAGCCGGACAACTCCAACATCTACTCGAAGATGCGCGTCTACGACGGGGAAAACCTCAAGGACACCGATCCAAAGGCCAAATCGATTCAGGAGTATCGCGATGCCGCTGGCGTCGACGAGGGCATGAATGGTCTGTCGACCCGCTTCGCCTTCAAGATTCTCTCCAAGGTGTTCAACTTCGACCCCCATGAGATCGCCGCCAACCCGGTGCATCTGCTCTACGTGCTGGAGCAGCAGATCGAGCAGGAGCAGTTCCCCGGCGAAGTACGCGAACGCTATCTGCGCTTCATCAAGGAATACCTGGCACCGCGCTACATCGAGTTCATCGGCAAGGAGATTCAGACCGCCTATCTCGAGTCCTACAGCGAGTATGGCCAGAACATCTTCGACCGTTACGTGCTGTATGCGGACTTCTGGATTCAGGACCAGGAATACCGCGATCCGGAGACCGGCGAGATCCTCAATCGCGTCGCCCTAAACGAGGAACTGGAGAAGATCGAGAAGCCCGCCGGCATCAGTAACCCGAAGGATTTCCGCAACGAAATCGTCAATTTCGTGCTGCGTGCCCGCGCCAACAACAACGGCAAGAATCCGACCTGGCTGAGCTACGAGAAGCTGCGTGTGGTGATCGAGAAGAAGATGTTCTCCAACACCGAAGACCTGCTGCCCGTCATCAGCTTCAACGCCAAGGCCAGCAAGGAGGACCAGCAGAAGCACAACGACTTCGTCAAACGAATGGTCGAGCGCGGTTACACCGAGAAGCAGGTGCGCCTGCTGTCCGAGTGGTATTTGCGCGTACGTAAATCGCAATAACAGCAGCCACAAGCGCCAGGCTTCAAGCTGCAAGAAAAGCACGGGCCAGATACGGCCGACCTGCAGCTTGTAGCTTGCCGCTTTAAGCTGGCCCGGAGGGCCTATGAGCTACGTGATCGACCGTCGCCTGAATGGCAAGAACAAGAGCACGGTGAACCGCCAGCGGTTCATCCGTCGTTACCGTGATCACATCAAGAAGGCTGTGGAAGAGGCGGTTAGCCGCCGCTCCATCACCGATATGGAACACGGCGAGCAGATCAGCATTCCAGGGCGCGATATCGACGAACCGGTGCTGCACCATGGCCGGGGCGGCAAGCAGACCGTCGTGCATCCGGGCAACAAGGACTTTATCGCTGGCGAACGCATCCCGCGGCCGCAGGGTGGCGGCGGTGGCCAGGGGGCAGGCAAGGCCAGCAACTCCGGCGACGGCATGGATGAGTTCGTCTTCCAGATCACCCAGGAAGAATTCCTCGACTTCATGTTCGAGGATCTGGAGCTACCCAATCTGGTCAAGCGCCACCTGACCGGTGCCGAAACCTTCAAGACCGTACGCGCCGGGATCAGCAGCGAAGGCAATCCGTCGCGGATCAACATCATCCGCACCTTGCGTTCGGCACATGCGCGGCGTATCGCACTATCCGGCAGCAGCCGGGCAAAGCTGCGGGAGACCAAAGCCGAGCTGGAACGCCTGCGTAGAGAAGAACCGGACAACTTCGGCGACATTCAGCTTCTCGAGGCTGAAATCGAACGGCTTAGCGCGCGCATTCACCGCGTGCCGTTTCTCGATACCTTCGACCTCAAGTACAACCTGCTGGTCAAACACCCCACGCCCAGCTCCAAGGCGGTGATGTTCTGCCTGATGGACGTGTCCGGCTCCATGACCCAGGCCACCAAGGATGTCGCCAAGCGCTTCTTCATCCTCCTGTACCTGTTCCTCAAGCGCAATTACGACAAGATCGATGTGGTCTTCATCCGCCACCACACCAGTGCCAAGGAAGTGGACGAGGAAGAGTTCTTCTACTCGCGGGAAACCGGCGGCACCATCGTATCCAGCGCCCTGAAAATGATGCAGGAGATCATGGCCGAGCGTTACCCGGTCAACGAATGGAACATCTATGGCGCCCAGGCTTCCGACGGTGACAACTGGAACGACGACTCACCGGTGTGCAGAGACATCCTGATCAAGCAGATCATGCCTTTCGTGCAGTACTTCACCTACGTGGAAATCACCCCGCGCGAGCACCAGGCTCTGTGGTTCGAATACGAACGGGTCGCCGAAGCCTTCGACGAGACCTTCGCCCAACAGCAACTGGTATCGGCGGGAGATATCTACCCGGTATTCCGCGAACTGTTCCAGCGGAGGCTTTCGACATGAGCAGCAGCGCCAGCAACAGGAAACGCCAGCCCCTGTCCACCGGCTCGGAATGGACCTTCGAGCTGATTCGCGACTACGACCGGGAAATCAGCCGGCTCGCCGAACGCTATGCGCTGGACACCTATCCGAACCAGATCGAGGTGATCACCGCCGAGCAGATGATGGATGCCTACGCATCGGTAGGTATGCCACTGGGTTATCACCACTGGTCGTACGGCAAACAGTTCCTCAGCACTGAAAAGTCCTACAGCCGCGGCCAGATGGGGCTGGCTTACGAAATCGTGATCAACTCCGACCCCTGCATCGCCTACCTGATGGAGGAAAACACCATCACCATGCAGGCGCTGGTGATCGCCCATGCCTGTTACGGTCACAACAGCTTCTTCAAGGGCAACTACCTGTTCCGCACCTGGACCGACGCCAGTTCGATCATCGATTACCTGGTGTTCGCCAAGCAGTACATCACCCAGTGCGAAGAGCGCCATGGCATCGACGCGGTCGAGGACCTGATCGACTCCTGCCATGCGCTGATGAACTACGGTGTGGATCGCTACAAGCGGCCCTACCCAATCTCCGCCGAAGAGGAGCGACGTCGCCAGAAGGATCGCGAAGAGCACCTGCAGCGCCAGATCAACGATCTGTGGCGCACCATCCCCAAGAGCGCCAGCAAGGCCGGTGACGGCGACAGCAAGCGCTTTCCCGCGGAGCCCCAGGAAAACATCCTGTATTTCCTGGAAAAGCACGCCCCGCTGCTGGAGCCCTGGCAGCGCGAAGTGATCCGCATCGTGCGCAAGATCGCCCAGTATTTCTATCCGCAGCGCCAGACCCAGGTCATGAACGAGGGCTGGGCGACCTTCTGGCATTACACCCTGATGAACGACCTCTACGACGAAGGCCTGGTTACCGAAGGCTTCATGATGGAGTTCTTGCAGTCGCACACCAGCGTGGTGCTGCAACCGTCTTTCGACAGCCCCTATTACAGCGGCATCAATCCCTACGCGCTGGGCTTCGCGATGTATCGCGACATCCGCCGCATTTGCGAAGAGCCTACGGAAGAAGATCGTCACTGGTTCCCGGATATTGCCGGCAGCGACTGGCTGAGCACACTGAAATTCGCCATGACCAGCTTCAAGGACGAGAGCTTCATCCTGCAGTACCTGTCGCCCAAGGTAATCCGTGACCTGAAGCTGTTCAGCATTCTCGATGATGACCAGAAGGACGAGTTGAGCGTGCCCGCCATCCATGACGAGCCAGGCTACCGCACCATCCGCGAAACCCTGGCGGCCCAGTACAACCTGGGCAATCGCGAACCCAACGTGCAGATCTGGAGCATCGACCGGCGCGGCGATCGCTCACTGACCCTGCGTCACTTCCAGCACGACCGCAAACCGCTGGGCAGCTCCACCGAGGAAGTACTCAAGCACCTGCACCGGCTGTGGGGCTTCGATATCCACCTGCAGACCCTGCAGGGCGAACAGATCGTCAACACCCAGCACGTGCCGCCCAAAAGCGACACGGCCGCGAACGGCGAGTTTCCGCGCCTGGATCTGCATATCCCTCCACTTTGATAGCGGGCCCTGATTGGGCCCGCGTCTTCGTGCGCAACGACAGGCTCCGGCACAGCGGTTATCCTCTGCCGATGACGGAGAACCCTATGCTCATCTATAAAGTTGGCGGCGCCGTACGAGATCGCCTGCTCGGCCGCCCGGTCACCGAGATCGACTGGGTCGTGGTCGGCGCTACTGCCGAGGCCATGCTGGAAGCGGGCTATCGCCCGGTTGGCGCGGATTTCCCGGTGTTCCTGCACCCGCAAACAGGCGAGGAATACGCCCTGGCGCGTACCGAACGCAAGAGTGGCCGCGGCTACGGCGGCTTCACCTTCCATGCCAGCCCGGAAGTGACTCTCGAAGAGGATCTGATCCGCCGCGACCTGACCATCAACGCCATCGCCGAGGATCCAGATGGCGGGCTTATCGACCCCTATGGCGGGCAACGCGACCTGGCTGCCAAACAGCTGCGGCATGTCTCGCTGGCTTTCGCCGAGGACCCACTGCGTGTTTTGCGGGTAGCGCGCTTCGCAGCCCGTTATGCACCACTGGGCTTCAGCGTGGCCGCCGAGACCCAGGCGCTGATGCGCCAACTTGCGGAATCCGGCGAGCTGGACGCCCTGACACCGGAACGCAGTTGGAAAGAGATCTCCCGTGCTCTGATGGAGCCACGACCTGACGTTTTCATTCAGGTACTGCACGACTGCGGAGCCCTGGCAGCCCTGCTACCCGAGGTGGATGCGCTGTTCGGCGTACCGCAGCCACCGGCTCATCACCCCGAGATAGACACCGGCATCCACGTACTGGCCGTGCTGCGCCAGTGTGCCGAACACGATCAACCGCTGCCGGTCCGCTGGGCCTGCCTGCTGCACGACGTGGGCAAGGGCCTCACCGAGCCCGCCGAATGGCCTAGGCATATCGCCCACGAACAGCACGGCATCCCGCTGATCCAGGCGATCAACAGCCGCTGCAAGGTACCCCGGGAATGCCAGGAGTTGGCCGAACTGGTCGGGGAGTTCCACACCCACGCCCACCGCGCCATGGAGCTGCGAGCCTCTACGCTGCTGGAGCTGATGCAGCGCTTCGACGTGTTCCGCCGCCCGCAGCGCTTCGAGGCTTTCGTGGCCGCCAGCGAAATGGATGCCCGGGGTCGTCATGGCCTGGAACAGCGTGAGTACCCGCAAGCCGGCTACCTGCTGGCCGCCATGCAGGCGGTTCGTGACGTCGCCGTGCAGCCCCTTCTTGAGCGCGGTTACAAGGGCGCCGAACTGGGCGACGCCCTCAGTCGCGAGCGCCTTGCAGCGCTCAAGGCTTTCAAGCAAATCCGCGGGGAGACTTAGCACCTCAAGGCGAAAGCGGACCTTCGATTTGGTGGGCTGAAGCCCACCCTACAGCCGCGCATCTAACCGGGTGGGCCGGGCGGCGATCCGCTTCAGCCCACCAACTGGCGCCCCACACAATGAACGGCGGCTTTCGCCAGGTTGTCGTTATCGCTTTGGAATGGTTGGAAAACTGCTTCCAAAGATCATGAACAGGTTCTCAGGGCGATGGCAGCAACTCGGCAGGCGTCAGCTCGCTGCCTCGCCACTGAAAGGACACCGGCCACAGTTGCTGCTCGATCCGCGCCTCGCGCCACAACTGGGCGAAGCTGCGCCCGACGCCCGGATGCTCGACGTCCGGTACCAGCAGGGCCAGTGGCCTGAGCACGAAAGCGTTCTTGAGGATTTCCGCACGGGGCAGCACCAGACCATCGAAGCTGCCGACCAGGGCGTCGTACATCAACACGTCGATATCCAGCGGCAAGCCCTTGCGATCCGGGGCGTAACGGCCATTGTCGGCTTCGATGAATTTCAGCCGGCGATCCAGCTCGAGCAGCGGCAAGGTGGTCTGCCCGGCAATCACCAGATTGAAGAACGGCCCGCTCTTGATGCCCACCGCCAGGCTTTCGAAGACCGGCGAACAGCGCATGTCGGTAACGATCTCGGCCAGCGCATCAAGGCCGGCGCGCAGATGTTCCTCGCGCTGGATGTTGCTGCCCAGGCCCAGCAGTATCGGGGTTAGCGACATCCGCGCTCGATCTCCACGCCAACACCGCCACGGGCAGCAGGCACTGCGCCCGGCTTGGTCAGGCGCAAACGCACCCAGGGGATGCCGAATTCATTCATCAACAGCTCGACCAGCCGCTCGGCGAAGGTTTCCACGAGGATGAACTGCGATTCGCTGGCGAACGCCTGAATACGCGTGGACACCGAGGCGTAATCCAGCGCCTTGGTCAAATCATCATCCTCGGCCGCCGGACGGTTGTCCCAGCCCAGCCAGAGATCCAACTGCAGACATTGGCGGATGGTGCGTTCCCAGTCGTAGGCACCGATGACGGTATCGACTTCCAGACCCGCGATAAACACTGTGTCCAAGCATGCTCTCCACGGCACGACAAGCTCGCCGTACCTCGTTAGAATCGGGCATCCCCCGGCGCGGAATGGATACCATGTTTTGGTTGCTGGCGATCCTCGCCTACCTGCTCGGCTCGCTGTCCTTCGCTATCCTGCTCAGCCGCATGACCGGCCTGGCGGACCCGCGCGCCAGTGGTTCGGGTAATCCCGGCGCCACCAACATGCTCAGGGTAGCGGGCAAGCGCCTGGCCATTCTCACGCTGATTGGCGATCTGTTCAAAGGTTTGCTGCCGGTCGTGCTTGCCGCCCACCTTGGATTCGACCTGCAACAGCAGGCCTGGCTGGGGCTGGCGGCCGTGATCGGGCACCTTTACCCGGTCTACTTCCGTTTTCGCGGCGGCAAGGGCGTCGCCACCGCAGCGGGCATGCTGCTCGGCCTGTATCCGCCTGCGGCGCTGCTGGCGCTCTGTACCTGGCTGCTGACCTTCACCCTGACCCGTACCAGCTCCCTCGCCGCACTGACCGCCGCGCCGCTGACCCTGCCCCTGCTCGCCTGGCAACAGCCGGCTGCGCTGCTGCCGATGTGCGTGCTCAGCGGGCTGATCGTCTGGCGCCACCGCAGCAATCTACGCGATCTGTGGGCCGGCCGTGAGCGGCATTTCTGACCAGGCACTTGCAAGCTTCAAGCTAAGAGCAAACATCCCGCTCTCGTTCAATGCCCTGCACGAGGCTCGCAGCTAGGCAGATCTTCCATCGGCCAGCGTGCCTGTACGCTGATCGCCAGGTCCTGATGCTGCCCGGCCAGCAGGCGCTGGCAACCGGCGTAGGCGATCATCGCGCCGTTGTCGGTACAGAATGCCGGACGGGCGTAGAAGACCTTGCCCTTCAGCGCTGCCAGCATGTCCTCCAGCGACACGCGTAGCGCCTGGTTGGCGCTTACGCCGCCGGCTATCACCAGGCTGTTGAGGCCGGTCTGCTTGAGCGCCCGGCGACATTTGATGGTCAGCGTCTCGACCACCGCCTGCTGGAATGCCAGGGCCACGTCGCAACGGGTCTGCTCGCTGTCGTCGCCATTGGCGCCGCATTGCTGCCAGGTATTGAGCGTGAAGGTCTTCAGACCGCTGAAGCTGAAATCCAGGCCAGGACGATCGGTCATCGGCCGCGGAAACACGAAGCGCCCTGGCGTGCCACGCTCGGCGAGCCGGGCGATTTCCGGGCCGCCGGGATAACGCAGGCCCATCAGCTTGGCGGTCTTGTCGAACGCTTCGCCGGCAGCATCGTCCAGCGACTCGCCGAGCAACTGGTATTCGCCGATTCCATCGACCCGAACCAGTTGGGTGTGCCCACCCGATACCAACAAGGCGACGAACGGAAAAGCCGGTGGAGTCGGCTCGAGCATGGGTGCCAGCAGATGGCCTTCCATATGGTGCACGCCGATGGCCGGGATATCCCAGGCGAACGCCAGGGCCTGGGCGCAGGAGGCGCCGACCAGCAAGGCGCCGACCAGGCCCGGCCCAGCGGTGTAGGCGATGGCGTCGATGTCGGTAGCCACGCAGCCGGCCTCCTCCAGAACCTGGCGGATCAGCGGCAGCATGCGTTTGACGTGGTCACGCGAGGCCAGCTCGGGCACCACACCGCCGTATGCACGGTGCAGGTCGATCTGACTGAACAGTGCATCGGCCAGCAGGCCGCGCTCGCTGTCGTAGAGCGCGACACCCGTCTCGTCGCACGAAGTTTCCAATCCCAGAACAAGCATGGTTTCGCCTTGAGGTTAGACAGACCGGCAGCCCGCCGGGCGTGAAAGGCCGGCATAATAATCGTCGCCAAGTGGCACAGACCAGTGCTTTTCGATCAGAGGCTTTGCATTCCGGTTGACGAGGCGGTAACATCCGCAACCCTTAAAAACCTGTGATCTTTCCGTGCCGTTGCCGGAAGACACAAACCTCCGGTAATAAAGAAGGTAGCTCTGGATGCCAGCCGTCAAAGTTAAAGAGAACGAACCCTTCGACGTAGCTCTGCGTCGTTTCAAGCGCTCCTGCGAAAAAGCCGGTGTTCTGGCCGAAGTTCGTAGCCGCGAATTCTACGAGAAGCCGACCGCCGAGCGTAAGCGCAAAGCAGCTGCCGCTGTTAAGCGTCACGCCAAGAAAGTGCAGCGCGAACAGCGCCGCAGCGTTCGCCTGTACTAATACCGTACAAGCAACGTTCTATGCCTGGCCCACGCCAGGCATTATCGTCAAAGACTCCGCTTCGCCTCCTGGCGAATGATCGGAGTTTTTGCGTTTTTGCCGCTGCCGTTTCCCCGCGCATTGCGGCACTATTGAGCACCTATGGCCGGACTGATCCCGCAATCCTTCATCGATGATTTGCTCAACCGCACCGACATCGTCGATGTGGTGAGTTCGCGCATCCAGCTGAAGAAGACCGGCAAGAACTACAGCGCCTGCTGCCCGTTCCACAAGGAGAAGTCCCCGTCCTTCACCGTCAGCCCCGACAAGCAGTTCTATTACTGCTTCGGCTGTGGCGCCGGCGGCAACGCCCTGGGCTTCGTGATGGATCACGACCAGATGGAGTTCCCCCAGGCGGTAGAGGAACTGGCCAAACGTGCCGGCATGGACGTCCCACGCGAAGACGGCGGACGCGGCGGCAAGCCGCGCCAACCGAGCGATTCGCCACTCTATGCGTTGCTCAAGGCCGCCGCGGACTTCTATCGCCAGGCACTGAAGAGCCACCCGCAGCGCCGCGCCGCGGTCGACTACCTGAAAGGTCGTGGGCTGTCCGGCGAGATCGCCCGGGACTTCGGCCTTGGCTTCGCACCACCCGGCTGGGACAACCTGCTCAAACACCTGGCCGGCGACAGCCTGCAGCACAAGGCGATGATCGATGCCGGCCTGCTGGTGGAGAATCCCGACAGCGGCAAACGCTACGACCGCTTCCGTGATCGAGTGATCTTCCCCATCCACGACAGCCGCGGCCGCGTCATCGCCTTTGGTGGCCGGGTACTGGGCGACGACAAACCCAAGTACCTGAACTCGCCGGAAACTCCGGTGTTCCACAAAGGCCAGGAGCTCTATGGCCTGTACGAGGCGCGCAAGCACAACCGCAATCTCGACGAGATCATGGTGGTCGAGGGCTACATGGACGTCATCGCTCTCGCCCAGCAAGGCCTGCGCAATGCCGTGGCGACTCTGGGCACGGCGACCAGCGAGGAACACCTCAAGCGCCTGTTTCGCCTGGTGCCGAGCGTCTTGTTCTGCTTCGATGGCGACCAGGCCGGCCGCAACGCCGCCTGGCGCGCACTGGAGGCCGCCCTGCCGAACCTGCAGGATGGCCGCCGCGCACGCTTCCTGTTCCTGCCCGAAGGCGAAGACCCGGACACCCTGGTGCGCAGCGAAGGCACCGATGCTTTCCGCGCACGCATCCATCAACATGCCCAGCCACTGGCGGACTACTTCTTTCAGCAGTTGAGCGAAGAGGCGGACCCCCGCTCTCTGGAGGGCAAGGCACACCTGGTGACCCTGGCCGCGCCGCTGATCGAAAAGATCCCCGGCAATACCCTGCGCGCCCTGATGCGCCAACGCCTGACCCAGATCACCGGCCTCGATACCGACACCCTGAGCCAGATGTCGGCGCCGCCAGCCCGCCAGACACAGGCTCCCGCCCAGCAGAGCAGCGATCACCACGCGCCGCCGTTCGAAGCCATCCCCGATAGCGCTTACTACGACGCGGCGCCGAGTTACGAGGAGCAGCAAGCGGTACAGGCTTTCGAGCGCCCCGCCAGAAAACAGGGCAAGGGCGAATGGAAAAAGGACGGCGGCGGCAAGTGGAACAAGAAAGGCCGCGACGACTATCACCCGCCACGCACGGCGGTGAGCGTCGAGTCACCCCACCTGAGCGCCTTGCGCAGCTTGCTGCACCACCCGGAACTGGCACAAAGGGTCGACGATGTCAGCAATTTCGCTGCCGAAGGCGACACTTACGCCCAGTTACTGGTAGCGCTAGTGGGCACCCTGCAAAAGCAGCCGGCCCTGCGTTCGCTGCAACTGATCGCCCGCTGGCACGGCACCGAACAGGGCCGCCTGCTCAAGGTACTGGCAGAAAAAGAATGGTTAATCGATCAGGACAACCTTGAACGGCAGTTTTTCGACACCATAACTACACTTGTCCATAGCCAGTCGCTAAGACGGCGCGAAACCGCTCTGCGCAGCATCATGCAGAAAAGCCCGAGCGAACTCACCGACGAGGAAAAGGCACTGCTGCGAGAGCATTACAGCAACCTCACCTCGCCCAGCAAGACCCCAACTGGCGCCTGAGCGCCGAGCTGAGGTATAATCCTCGGCTTGTTTTCAGCCCGCCAAGACCTTCAGTGGATAGGGTGTTATGTCCGGAAAAGCGCAACAGCAATCTCGTATCAAAGAGTTGATCACCCTGGGTCGTGAGCAGAAGTATCTGACTTACGCAGAGGTCAACGACCACCTGCCCGAGGATATTTCAGATCCTGAGCAGGTGGAAGACATCATCCGCATGATCAATGACATGGGGATCCCGGTACACGAGAGTGCTCCGGATGCAGACGCCCTGATGCTGGCCGATGCCGACACCGACGAAGCTGCCGCTGAAGAAGCGGCTGCTGCGTTGGCTGCGGTTGAAACCGATATCGGTCGCACCACGGACCCAGTGCGCATGTACATGCGTGAAATGGGTACCGTGGAACTGCTGACCCGTGAAGGCGAAATCGAAATCGCCAAGCGCATTGAAGAAGGCATCCGTGAAGTAATGGGCGCAGTTGCTCACTTCCCGGGGACCGTCGACAGCATTCTCGCCGAGTACACCCGCGTCACCACCGAGGGCGGCCGTCTGGTCGAAGTGCTCAGTGGCTACATCGACCCGGACGACGGCATCGTTCCTGCTGAAGCTGCGGCCCCCGTGCCCGCTGCGGCCGGCGATGCAGCCGAAGAAAAGGACGATGAAGAAGAAGACGGCGACAGCGACGACGAGGAAGAAGAAGGCGACGGCGGCCCTGATCCGGAAGAGGCTCTGCGCCGCTTCACGGCAGTCTCCGACCAGCTGGAAATCGCCAAGAAAGCGCTGAAGAAGCATGGCCGCAGCAGCAAGCAGGCCATCGCCGAACTCAAGGCGCTGGCCGAGCTGTTCATGCCGATCAAACTGGTGCCCAAGCAGTACGACGCACTGGTAGTGCGCGTACGTGAAGCGCTGGATCGTCTGCGTGGCCAGGAACGCGCCATCATGCAGCTGTGCGTACGTGATGCACGTATGCCGCGCGCCGACTTCCTGCGCCTGTTCCCGGGCAACGAAGTGGATCTGGACTGGGCCGCGAGCCTGGCCAAGGGCAAGTCCAAGTATGCGGAAGCCATCGGCAACCTGCAGGCCGACATTCAGCGCTGCCAGCAGAAGCTGATCGCCCTGCAGACCGAAAGCGACCTGACCCTGGCCGAAATCAAGGACATCAACCGTCGCATGTCGATCGGTGAGGCGAAAGCCCGCCGCGCGAAGAAAGAGATGGTCGAAGCCAACCTGCGCCTGGTGATCTCGATCGCCAAGAAGTACACCAACCGTGGCCTGCAATTCCTCGATCTGATCCAGGAAGGCAACATCGGCTTGATGAAGGCGGTGGACAAGTTCGAATACCGTCGTGGCTACAAGTTCTCGACCTATGCCACCTGGTGGATCCGTCAGGCGATCACTCGCTCGATCGCCGACCAGGCCCGCACCATCCGTATTCCGGTGCACATGATCGAGACGATCAACAAGCTCAACCGCATCTCCCGCCAGATGCTTCAGGAAATGGGCCGCGAGCCTACTCCGGAAGAGCTGGGTGAGCGCATGGAAATGCCCGAGGACAAGATCCGCAAGGTATTGAAGATCGCCAAAGAGCCGATCTCCATGGAAACCCCGATCGGCGACGACGAAGATTCGCACCTGGGCGACTTCATCGAGGACTCCACCATGCAATCGCCGATCGACGTGGCGACCGTGGAAAGCCTCAAGGAAGCCACCCGCGAAGTCCTGGCCGGCCTCACTGCACGTGAAGCCAAGGTACTGCGCATGCGCTTCGGTATCGACATGAACACTGACCACACCCTCGAGGAAGTGGGCAAACAGTTCGACGTTACCCGCGAGCGTATTCGCCAGATCGAAGCCAAGGCGCTGCGCAAGCTGCGTCACCCGACCCGTAGCGAACACCTGCGCTCGTTCCTCGACGAGTAAGGGTTCACGGGAATGAAAAATGCCGGACAGCGCGAGCTGCCCGGCATTTTTTATGCTTGGGAAAACTAGGCGCTCAGCGCGGCGAAGCCCTGGCGAATCGCCTCTTCAGGCAGGTTGTCGCCGATGAAGACGATCACGCTCTCACGCTTCTCGTCAGCACCCCACTCGCTGTCCCAATCGAACCCATAGAGCCGCAGCACGCCCTGGAACACCATGCGACGGTCCTCCCCGGCAATGCTCAGCACGCCCTTGTAGCGCAACAGTGAATTGCCGTGCTCCTCCAACAGCCCTTCCATGAAGCCGGAAAGCCGATCCAGATCCAGTGGCGTATCGCTGGTGAGCACCAGCGTGGAGATACGGTCGCTGTTCTTGCCAGATGCAACCGGGCGCAGGCTCGGTGCGATATCGGCGTTGAGGTTGAAACCACGCACATCGAGTAGCTCGCCCAGGTCGATACGGCCGTGCTCGACCACCCGGATAGGCGCCCGTCGGTTGATGCGCTGCAAGCGCGCGATCAAGGCCTCACGGCTGGTTTCGTCGACCAGATCGGTCTTGCTCAACAGAATGCGGTCAGCGAAACCGACCTGAGCCTGGGCGATGGTTTCCTGCAGGTGGCGCTCGGCGTTGGCGGCATCCACCAGGGTGATGATGCCGTCCAGCACGTAACGCTCGCACAACTCCTCCGTCGCGAAGAAGGTCTGCGCTACCGGCGCCGGGTCGGCGAGGCCGGTGCATTCGATCACCAGACGATCGAATGACAGCTCGCCGCTGTCGAGCTTCTCCAGCAGCAGGAACAACGCCTTCTCGAGCTCCACGTGGATGGAACAGCATACGCAGCCATTGGCCAGGGTCATCACCTGCACCGGCTCGCTGCCAAGCAACTGGCTGTCGATCGGTACTTCACTGAATTCGTTTTCGATGACCGCGATTTTCAGGCCGTGCTCAGCCTTCAGCACATGACGCAACAGGGTGGTCTTGCCAGCCCCGAGAAAGCCGCTGAGCACGGTGACCGGAATGGGGGAAAAAGACATGGAAAAGCGTTCCTCTGAATGACACACGCCACGACTAGGCGTGGCGTGTGGTTCTTGAACCGGGCGGTTAGCCCGGAGAGATCAACAGCAGCGGATAGGCCGCCCCTTGCCGCCACCATAACGCGCTTCCTGGCGCTCGCGGAAGAAGGCTTCGTAGCTCATCACCGGCTTGTCCGGATGCTTCTTGGCCATGTGCTCGACATAGGTGTCGTAGTCGGGCATCCCCACCAGCATCCGCGCGGCCTGGCCGAGGTACTTGCCCATGCGGCTGAGATCATTGAACACGGGCGACCTCCGGTGCGTCGGCAGGAATGGCCTGATACGGCGCCTCATTGTCGCTGCGCGAATCCTTTTGCCAGGCGGCACGACCGACCTTGACGGCATAGAACAGCACACTGACCACCACGAACAGGAACAGCACGGTCAGGGTAGCGTTGGTGTAGGCGTTGAGGATCACGTGCTGCATCTGACCGAGGTCCTTGGCCGGAGCGAGGATCTGACCGGCATCCACCGCCGCCTGATACTTCTTGGCCAGGGCCAGGAAACCGACTGCCGGGTTCGGGTCGAGGAGCTTGATCAGCCCTGCGGTGGTGGTGCAGATCAGCAGCCAGGTGGCCGGGATCAGCGTTACCCACACATAGCGCTGACGCTTCATCTTGATCAGCACCACGGTACCGAGCATCAGCGCGATGCCAGCCAGCATCTGGTTGGAGATGCCGAACAGCGGCCACAGGGTGTTGATGCCGCCCAGCGGATCGATCACGCCCTGATAGAGCAGCCAACCCCACAGCGCCACACAGCCAGCGGTGGCGATGACGTTGGCGAACCAGGACTCGGTCTTCTTCATGGACGGCACGAAGTTGCCCAGCAGATCCTGCAGCATGAAGCGCCCGGCACGGGTACCGGCGTCGACCGCGGTGAGGATGAACAGCGCCTCGAACAGGATCGCGAAGTGGTACCAGAAGGCCATGGTGTTTTCACCTGGCAGCACGCTGTGAAGAATCTGCGCGATGCCCACGGCCAGGGTCGGCGCACCACCGGCGCGGGCCAGAATGGTGTTTTCACCGATGTCTCGGGCAACCGCTTCCAGTTCTTCGGGAGTGATCACGAAACCCCAGCTGCTGACCGCGGCGGCAACCGATTGGACATCCGAGCCGACCAGCGCGGCAGGGCTGTTCATGGCGAAGTACACGCCCGGCTCGATCACCGACGCGGCGACCATGGCCATGATGGCCACGAAGGACTCCATCAGCATGCCGCCATAGCCGATGTAACGGGCATGGGACTCGTTGGCGAGCAGCTTGGGCGTGGTGCCCGAGCTGATCAGGGCGTGGAAGCCGGATACCGCGCCGCAGGCGATGGTGATGAACAGGAAGGGGAACAGCGTGCCCTTCCACACCGGCCCGGTGCCGTCGGTGAACTGAGTCAGCGCCGGCATTTTCAGCTCGGGCATGACCACCAGAATGCCGATAGCCAAGGCGATGATGGTGCCGATCTTCAGGAAGGTCGACAGGTAGTCACGTGGAGCCAGGATCAGCCATACCGGCAATACCGCGGCGACGAAGCCGTAGCCGATCAGCATCCAGGTGATCTGCACACCGGTGAAGGTGAAGGCGGGGCCCCATACGGGATCGGCCGCGATCACGCCACCCAGCCAGATGGAGCCGAGCAGCAGGATCACACCGATAAGGGAGATCTCACCAATGCGGCCAGGCCGGATATAGCGCATGTAAATGCCCATGAACATGGCGATGGGAATGGTCGCCATGACGGTGAACATGCCCCATGGGCTTTCCGCCAGCGCCTTGACCACGATCAGCGACAGCACCGCGAGGATGATGATCATGATCATGAAGGCGCCGAACAACGCGATGGTGCCTGGCACCTGGCCCATTTCCTCGCGTACCAGCTCCCCCAGGGAGCGGCCGTTACGGCGCGTGGAAATGAACAGCACCATGAAGTCCTGCACCGCACCGGCCAGGACCACACCGGCGATCAGCCACAGGGTGCCGGGCAGATAGCCCATCTGCGCGGCGAGTACCGGGCCGACCAGCGGGCCGGCGCCAGCGATGGCGGCGAAGTGGTGACCAAAGAGGATGTGTTTGTTGGTAGGGACGTAGTCCAGGCCGTCGTTGTTGAGTACGGCGGGGGTAGCGCGACTGGGGTCGAGCTGCATCACCTTGGTGGCGATGAACAGGCTGTAGTACCGATAGACGACGAGATAGATCGCCACGGCAGCGACGACAATCCACAGGGCGTTGATCGACTCACCGCGGTTCAGCGCCACGGTACCTAGCGCGAAGGCGCCCAGTAAGGCGACGGCAAACCAGGCGATATGGCTAGCCATTCTGGTCATTTGACCTCTCCTGCCGCAGACGTCTGTCCGCGACGTTCATTGTTATTGTTTTGCTCCGCAACAGAGCCCCCGCAACTATCCATATAAGTCCCCTTTCGAGTAATTCGCAAAACTACCCACGGCCCCCTGCGTAGAACTACGTAGGCCAGAACCGAACCTACCAACCGGTCACGACCCGGTTTTGTGTATGCTCTGGCGGCCCACTGCCCCGGGGGTGATCAATGCGCCCAGCCCTACCCTGCCAGCAAACCTCCCGTCCGGAGTGAATCGATGCAACTCAAGCACAAGATCGTCGCGCTCAGTCTGCTGCCGATGCTGCTGGCCGTGGCGGTGGTCTGCCTGCTGGTGCTGATCCAGAACCAGCGCCTGGGCAACCAACAGGCGCAACTTATCGAACACAGCATCCTCAGCAGCAAGCAGGCCGAGCTCAAGCACTACGTGGAGATGGCGCTGAGCACCATCGGGCCGCTTTACGACAGCGGCCTCGACGACGATGAGACCAAGCGTCAGGTACTCGCCCTGCTGGCACGTATCAACTTCGGCAGCGACGGTTACTTCTTCGTCTACGACCGTAACGGCAAAAGCCTGATGCACCCTCGCCAAGGCACTCTGGTGGGCAAAGACCTGTGGAACATGACCGACTCCCACGGTCTGCTGGTGATCCAGGCGTTGATCCGTAGCGCGACCCAGGGCGACGGCTTTCAGCGCTACGGCTGGCAGAAGCCGTCCACCGGCCAGATGGCCGACAAGCTCGCTTACGTGACCATGCTCGAGCGCTGGGGCTGGATGCTCGGCACCGGCATCTATCTGGAGGACGTCGATAACGCCATCGCCCAGGTTCGCCACGACGTGGGTAGCGGCATTCGTACCACCATGCTGGCCATCGCCATCGTCGCGCTGATCGCGGTACTGCTGGTATTCGCCAGCGGCCTGACCCTCAACGTCAGCGAGCACCGCCTCGCCGACCGCAAGTTGCAACAGCTGACCCAGCGCATCATCACGTCGCAGGAAGAAGAGCGCTCGAGGCTGTCTCGCGAACTGCATGACGGTATCAGCCAGTTGCTGGTGTCGATCAAATTCAAATTCGAACTGGCCGCTCACGAACTGGAGGCCGGCAAGGCCAGCGCCGCGCAGACCCTGCGCCAGGGGATCGAGCGCCTGGCAGGCGCGATTGGCGAAGTACGGCGCATTTCCCACGACCTGCACCCATCCCTGCTCGACACCCTGGGCCTCGCCTCGGCCATCGGCCAACTGGCCAGCGAATTCGAGCAGCGCAGTGGCCTCAGCGTGAGCTATCACAACGGCCTGAGCGATACCCGGCTGAGCGATGACATGAACGTGGCGCTGTTCCGCATCCTTCAGGAAGCCCTGACCAATATCGAGCGCCATGCCCACGCCAGCCGCGTGGCAATCAGCCTGACCGGTAACAGCCGCCGGGTTAACCTGCGTATCAGCGATGACGGTGGCGGCTTCAGCCCACGCAAAGCCGAACAGCACAGCGGCGGTATCGGCCTGCGCAATATTCGCGAGCGGGTCGAACACTTCGGTGGCGACTTCAACGTCACCTCGACGTCATCCGGCACCAAGCTCGACGTAGCCCTGTTACTCTCCGCAGCCACGCCCCCCAACCAGGATCCGCTGTCATGAAGACGATCCGCATCGCTCTCGTCGACGACCACGTCCTGGTCCGCGACGGCATACGCACGCTGCTCTCGATGGTCGAGCGCTTCGACATCGTCGGTGAAGCCGGCAGCGGCAGCGAGGCACTGGAACTGGTGGCACGTGAGCAGCCGGATATCCTGCTGATGGACATCGGCCTCAAGGACATCAACGGCCTCGAACTGACCGGCATCATCAAAAAGCGCCACCCGTCCATCAAGGTGCTGATCCTGAGCATGTACGACAATCAGGAATACGTCAGCAGTTCGCTGCGCATGGGTGCCTCGGGTTACGTGCTCAAGGAAGCACCCTCGCAGGAAATCATCTCGGCCATCGACGTGCTTGCGGTCGGCGGCCGCTTCTACAGCGGCGACGTTGCGCAGAAACTGTCGCAGGAGGAAACCGAAGAGGGCGAACTCACGCCTCGCGAACGGCAGGTTCTGTTGATGATGGCGCAGGGGCTCAACAACAAGGCCATGGCCAGAGAGCTGCAGATCAGCGTACGCACCGTGGAAACCTATCGTCTGAACATCCGCCGCAAGCTGGATATCGAAAAGCCGGCGGATCTGGTCAAGCACGCCATGGAGTACGGCTGGTCACCGGAGACCTGACAATGGATCGCGAATGTTTTCCTGCCCGCGCGATCCTATCCATAGGCCACCCATCACTCACTTCAGCAGCGTGACCCCATCGACTGACGACGGCGATGCGCTGGCTTGGCTATAGTGGACAAAACAAACAGAGGACACCTCACATGAGCGACACCCACGAACGCCGACGTTTCCAGCGCATCGCCTTCGATGCCCCCGCGGAAATCGTCCAGGGCGAACGGATCTGGCAAGTGGAGCTTCACGACATCTCGTTCAAGGGCGTTCTGGTGCGCCGCCCCTGGAACTGGGATGGCGCCACCGGTGAGGATTATCTGGTGCGCGTTACCCTCGACGACAAGCTGCAGGTAGCGATGCAGGTCGAGCTGGTGCATCTCGAGGAGCGTGTACTGGGCTTTCAGTGCCATCACATCGACCTCGACTCCATGAGCCATCTGCGCCGTCTGGTCGAGCTCAATCTGGGTGATGAACACCTGCTCGAACGGGAACTGGCTGCGCTTTGCGAGGAAGACTGAAAGCCATGCGGCGTCCCGTCGCGCAGGTGCCGCGGCGATGATTGATCTCGATCAAGGCGCTCCGATGGGCCGGATCGCAGGATAGAGACGAACCCAACAGGGGAACATTCCCCACGGAGGCATCGTCATGATCAGCGCCCCTATCGCCAAGGCAATCGACTTCCCTTCGCAACGTCAGGCACAGCGCCCGGCACGCCGCAACGCCTGGCTGGCACGCATCGGCCAGCGCCTGCAGCGTCGCCAGCAGGCCGACGCAGCCTGTCCGATCCACTGAGGCAAACCACGTCCAGGCAAGGACGCGCTTACTCGAAGAGCGCGTCCAGAGCCTGCTCGAGGCGGGTCACGGCCACCACCTGCAAGCCCGCCGGTGCCTCCTTCGGGGCATTGCCCTTGGGCACGATGGCGCGCTTGAAACCGTGCTTGGCCGCTTCCTTGAGGCGCTCCTGACCGCTCGGCACCGGGCGTATTTCCCCGGACAGGCCGACCTCGCCGAACACCAGCAGGTCATGAGGCAGCGGCCGGTTGCGCAGGCTGGATATCACCGCCGCCATCAGCGCCAGGTCAGATGCGGTCTCCAGCACCTTCACCCCGCCTACCACGTTGAGAAACACGTCCTGGTCATAGGTGGGAATACCGCCGTGGCGATGCAGCACCGCCAGCAGCATGGCCAGACGGTTCTGGTCCAGGCCCAGGGTCACCCGACGCGGGTTGGCCATGTGGCTGGTATCGACCAGCGCCTGCACTTCCACCAGCATCGGCCGAGTGCCTTCCCAGGTCGCCATGACGATGCTGCCGGGGACCTCTTCCTGGGCACGGGTGAGGAAGATCGCCGAGGGGTTGGAAACTTCCTTGAGGCCCTTGTCGGTCATGCCGAACACGCCCAGCTCGTTGATCGCACCAAAACGGTTCTTCACCGCACGCAGCAGACGCAGGCGGCCATCGGGGTCGCCCTCGAAATACAGCACGGTGTCGACCATGTGCTCCAGCACCCGCGGCCCGGCCAGAGCGCCTTCCTTGGTGACGTGGCCGACCAGGAAGATCGCCGTGCCGCTCTGCTTGGCGAAACGCACCAGCAGCGCCGCGCTCTCGCGCACCTGGGCGACGCCGCCGGGGGCCGACTGCAATTGCTCGGTGAAGATGGTCTGGATCGAGTCGATCACCATCACCTTGGGTTTTTCCTGACGGGCGGTGGCGATGATGCTTTCGATGCACGTCTCGGTCATCACCTTGAGCTTGTCCTCGGGCAGGCCGAGACGCCGGGCGCGCATCGCCACCTGCTGCTGGGATTCCTCGCCGGTGACGTAAAGCGCCGGGAAACGCTGGGCAATATTGCACAGCGTCTGCAGCAGGATGGTCGACTTGCCGATACCGGGGTCACCGCCGATCAGCACCACCGAGCCGTCCACCAGGCCGCCGCCCAGCACCCGGTCGAGCTCTGCCGAAGCGGTGGTGAAGCGTGGCATCTCCTCGACGCTGACCTCGGCCAGGGTCTTGAGCTGCGCCTGCGCGCCCGCCCAACCCGTCCTACCGCTGGGCGTCGGCGCGCCGGCTTCGATCATGGTTTCGGTCAAGGTATTCCAGGCACCGCACTCACCGCACTGCCCGGCCCACTTGGGAAAGGTCGCGCCGCACTCGGTGCAGCCATACAAGCGTTTGGCCTTGGCCATGAGAGTCGTCCTGCTGAAAAGCGAAGCCCGAAACGATACCGAACAACTGGATAAATTTACAGACATTCGGCATGCCGACTATCAGCAGGCAGCGCGGGCGCCGATAATGCACCGCTTAGCCGCGAGATACCTGCCATGTCGATCGAACTCGTTCCCGCCAGCGCCGAGCAACTGCCGCTGATCAGCAACCTCTACCAGTTCTACGCCTACGAGTCCTCGGACTGGGAACAGGAGGACGTCGAAATCGACGGGCGCTTCTATGTTCATCAACCGCACCTGCAGCGCTATTGGCAGGACGAGGGCTGGAGCGCGCAGCTGATTCTGGTGGATGGCTTCATCGCGGGCTTCCTGTTGCTTGAGGCTTGCGATCAGCAGGGCGAGGCAACGATGGAATTCGCCGACCTGTTCGTTCTGCGCAAGTACCGCCGCCTGGGCATCGGGCGCGCGGTTTTCCAGCAGGTGGTGAGCGACGGTCGCACCTGGCTGACCTGCTGTTATGCGCAGGACGAACTGGCGAGCGCCTTCTGCAAGCAGGTGCTGAGCGAACTGCCGCAGAATGTGAAGGAGCTGGACCCAGCCCCTGATGAACCCGGGCTGCGCCGCTTCGTGTTGTACCCCTAACCTGCGCCTCAGCGCAGCGATACCCGCAAAGCAATCCCGGCGTTACCAGTTGGTCAAAACAGCGCCGGGTATCGCTTCGCTCAACGCCAGGCTAGTTCGATTTACGGGTTCCGCACTGCTTGCCGCAGTTGCAGCATCCATTTTCGGCCTTGCCAACCTGCCGAGCCAGATCCTCGCGCAGACCGGAGCGCCGCAGCTTGAGCGCCGAAAGCGGCATGCCATCAGGCCGCTCGATACCGTTCTCGATGCGTGCGATGCGTCGGTCCACATCGTCGTACTGCTCGGCCAGCGCCGCATAGGACGGATTGCTGAGCTGGCGTTGCAGCGATTGTGTTTCTGACTGCGCGCAATAGTCGATGTGCATGGCCATGCCTCCTGATGGACGAGTTGGAGGCGACTGTAATCCGCAGCAGGCGGCAGCATGTTGATCCCCGTCAACCCAGTCACGCAGCCTGACCACCGTCTGTCGAGCACCACGCAACGCATTTGCGCGAACCTCCCAGGGGCATAAATCCTGTAATCAATTCGGACAATTTTCCGGCAGAGGGGTCACAACCGATACGCGCGGCCTGGAGGCGGTGTATGGCAGACGGGCGGTAGTGATTTACACTTCACTGCACGAATCAGACTAATGGGGGTTGTAAATGGGCATCATCAACGAATTCAAGGCATTCGCCGTCAAAGGCAATGTCGTCGACATGGCAGTCGGTATCATCATTGGTGCCGCCTTCGGCAAGATCGTCTCGTCGTTCGTCGGCGACGTGATCATGCCGCCGCTGGGCTTGCTGATCGGAGGGGTGGACTTCTCCGACCTGGCTATCACCCTGAAGGCCGCCGAAGGCGAACTACCCGCCGTGGTGCTGGCTTATGGCAAGTTCATCCAGACAGTCATCGACTTCGTCATCGTCGCCTTCGCCATTTTCATGGGCGTCAAGGCGATCAATCGCCTCAAGCGTGAAGAAGCCGTGGCGCCATCGGTGCCGCCCGCGCCGACTCCGCAGGAACTGCTGCTGGGCGAGATCCGCGACCTGCTCAAGGATCAACAGCGCAAGGATTGATCCAATTACCGCAAACGACAACGGCGCCTCAGGGGCGCCGTTGTCGTTCATGCGGGCAGCTTACATGGCCTATTCGCCAGTGGCGGGTTTCAGCAGCACCCGCGTGACCCGGCGCTCCTTGACCTCGATCACGGTCAGCTCCCAGCCCAGGTACTCGACCTTGTCGCCGATCAGCGGCAGACGGTCGAGCAGGCTCATGGCCAGACCGGCCAGGGTCTGATAGTCGTCCGTCGGGCGCGCGGTGAATTCCAGTCGATCGCGCAATACCGCCAGGTTGACCGCACCGTTGACGCGATAACCGCCCTCCACTTCCTCGACATCCGGGCCATCCACCTCGCTGGCATCCGGCAGTTCACCGGCAATGGCCTCGAGAATGTCGGTGAGGGTCAGCAGCCCTTCGAAACCACCGAACTCGTTGACCACGAAAGCCACGTGAGTAGAGCCCTGGCGCATCTGCTCCAGCGCACTGAGCACACTGGAGCTGTCCGGCAGATTGATCGGCGCACGCACCAGGCTCTCGATATCCGGCTGCTGGCCCTTGAGCAACTCCTTGAACAGCTCCTTCTTGTGGACGTAGCCCAGGGGCTCATCACGGGAGTCGTTGCGGGTCACCACGAGGCGCGAGTGCGGCGAGTCGAGCAGTGCCTGATGGATCTTTTCGGGGGCGTCGTCCAGGTTGATGCGGTCGACTTCCATGCGGTCGGTCATGACCTTCTGGATCGACATCTCCGCCATGTTCAGCACGCCGCTGATCATCACCCGCTCACGGCGGTCGAACAGTGCGGTTTCACCCTGCTCGCCCTCAAGCATGTCGGCGATGTCCTCGCCCACTTCGTCAGCCTGCACCTTGCCGCCCAGCATGCGCATCACCGCATGCGCGGTGCGGTCACGCAGACCACGCTGGCCCTGCAGGCTGCGCTTGCGGCGCGAACGAGCGACCTGGTTGAACAGCTCGATCAGAATCGAGAAACCGATGGCCGCGTACAGATAGCCCTTCGGAATGTGGAAACCCAGGCCTTCGGCCGTCAGGCTGAAGCCAATCATCATCAGGAAGCCCAGACACAGCATGATCACCGTGGGGCGCGCATTGACGAACGCGGTCAGCGGCTTGCTCGCCACGATCATCAAGCCCATGGAGATCACCACGGCGATCATCATCACTTGCAGGTGCTCGACCATGCCCACGGCGGTGATGACCGCGTCCAGAGAGAACACTGCGTCGAGCACGATGATCTGCGCCACCACTGGCCAGAAACGCGCATAGACCTTGCTGCCGGCATGCTGATGGGTACGCCCCTCGAGGCGTTCATGCAGTTCCATGGTGGCCTTGAACAACAGGAACACACCACCGAACAGCATGATCAGGTCACGGCCGGAGAAGGTCTTGCCGAACACGTCGATCAGCGGCTCGGTCAAGGTGACCAGCCACGCGATGCTGGCCAGCAGGCCCAAGCGCATGATCATCGCCAGGCTCAGACCGATCAGACGGGCACGGTCACGCTGCTCGGGCGGCAGCTTGTCGGCGAGGATGGCAATGAACACCAGGTTGTCGATGCCCAGAACGATTTCCAGGACGATCAGGGTCAACAGGCCCAACCAGGCCGTGGGATCAGCGATCCATTCCATTTAGTGTGTAGCTCTCTCTAGGGAAAAACGCAGGCAGCCGAACGCGGCGCGCATGCACGGGGCAGGCACGGAAAGTCTCGGCTGATGGGAAGAATGCGCAACGTTCGGCTGCGCGGAAGGCTTGCACCGGGCGGCGCTGCCTTTGGGAAGTACCGCCCTCGTCCATAACGGCGAGGGCGATCGTCTACTGTCGCTGTCCATGAAGACCGGATAGTGGGAAACAGACCACGCAATCTACTGGAGCGCGAGTCACACTGAAAGCGCTGAGTTTGTAACGGCGCTTTACCAGTAGTTTTCCACGGCCACCTGCCCGGGGCGCCGGGTCAGGCTCAAGTTCAGGCCCCGGGCCTTCAGGCGCTGGCGGATATCGTCGATCATCTGCGGGTTGCCACAGATCATCAGCCGCGAGTGCTCAGGCGCCAGTTCCAGACCAGCGGCACGTTCCAGCTCACCGCTGTCGAGCAGTTCGGTGATGCGGGCATTCAGGCAACCCGGCGCCTGTTCGCGGGTAACCACAGGCAGGTAGGTGAGTTTGTGGGCGTATTCGGCCAGATGCTCGAGTTCGGCAAAACCCTGAATCATCTCCTGGTAAGCCAGCTCGGCGACCGAGCGCGCGCTGTACACCAGCACGATGCGTTCGAAGCGTTCCCAGATTTCGAAATCCTGCAGCATCGACAGGAACGGCGCGATACCGGTGCCGCTACCCAGCAGCCACAGGTCGCGGCCATCGATGAAGCGGTCGAGGGTCAGGTAGCCCGTCGCCATCTTCTCCACCAGCAAGCTGTCGCCTGCACGCAGACGGCTCAGCTCGCTGGTGAACTCGCCACCCGGCACGACGATGGAAAAGAACTCCAGATGCTCGTCGTGGGGCGCCGAGACCAGCGAGTAGGCACGCCAGACGACGGTGCCATCGGCCTTTTCCACACCGAGGCGGACGAACTGCCCGGCGCGGAAACGAAATCCCGCGTCCCGGGTGGTACGCAGGGTGAACAGCGTGGGCGTGAGGGTCTGTACGTCGAGAAGGGTCTGGCGGGTGAATTTTTCTTCGCTACTCATCGGCGGCTCCATCGGGACTCATCCGCCTAGTGTCGCGCAAAGCCACGCGGCTAAACACCGGCAAAGATCAGGGGCAACGCTTGGGCGGGTTCGGCGGACCAGCGGTTTTGAGGTAATTGGTGGATAAGCTTCGCGTTATCCACCCTACTGGCTGTGGGAACGGGCCATGCCCGTGATTTCGCGCGCATGGCGCGCTCCCACATGAGTGGCCGGGCAAACGACCCCATCCACCGCCCATAAAAAAGCCGACCCTGAGGTCGGCTTCTGTATTGCTGTGGTGCTTACAGCGCGTCGCGGCTGCTTGCGCCATCCACAAGGCGGGCGATGCCCAGCGGGTTGCCGTTCTTCAGGGCGTCGGGCAGCAGCGCGTCCGGGCAGTTCTGGTAGCAGACCGGGCGCAGGAAGCGGTCGATGGCCAGGGTGCCGACCGAGGTACCACGGGCATCGGACGTCGCCGGGTACGGGCCGCCGTGAACCATGGAGTCGCAGACTTCCACGCCGGTCGGGTAGCCGTTGAACAGCACGCGGCCGACTTTCTGTTCGAGCAGTGCGAACAGCTCCTCGCTGCCAGGCAGATCGCCCGGCTCGGTGAGCAGGGTCGCGGTCAGCTGTCCGTGCAGCCCTTTCATGGCGGTCAGCAACTCGGCCTCGTCGGCCACTTCGACGACGATGGTGGTCGGGCCGAAGACTTCCTCCTGCAGCCGTTCGTCGCCATCGAGCAGCAGACCGACATCGGCCTTGAACAGTTGCGGGCGCGCTTGGCTGCCCTCCTGCCTGGCCCCGCTCAGGTGGGTGATGCCGGGGTGTGCGGCGAGCGCCGCCAGGCCTTTGCCGTAACTCTCGAGACCGCCGGCATTGAGCAGGGTCTGCGCCGGTTGGTCGGCCATCTTGGCGGTCAGGCTTTCCAGAAAGGCGCTGAACGCCGGCGAGCGGATGCCCATCACCAAGCCCGGGTTGGTGCAGAACTGGCCAGCGCCCAGCACCACCGACGCGGCCAGCTCGCCGGCAATTTGCGCGCCACGCGCTTTGAGGGCCTCGGGCAACACGATGACCGGGTTGATGCTGCTCATCTCGGCGAACACCGGGATCGGCTGCGGGCGGGCTGCCGCCATGTCGCACAGAGCACGGCCACCACGCAACGAACCGGTAAAACCGACGGCCTGAATGGCGGGATGCTTGACCAGTGCGGCACCGACGATGCCCCCGTAGATCATGTTGAACACGCCTTTCGGCATGCCGGTTTTCTCGGCAGCACGCAGCAGCGCCGCGCCAACCAGCGCCGTGGTAGCCATGTGACCGGGGTGGGCCTTGAACACCACCGGGCAGCCAGCGGCGAGCGCGGAAGCGGTGTCACCACCGGCCGTGGAGAAAGCCAGCGGGAAGTTGCTGGCACCGAACACCGCGACCGGGCCAAGGCCGATGCGGTACTGGCGAATGTCCGGGCGTGGCAGCGGTTGACGATCCGGCAAAGCGCGATCGATGCGCGCGCCAAAGAAGTCACCACGGCGCAGCACTGTGGCGAACAGGCGCATCTGCCCGCTGGTACGGCCGCGCTCGCCCTGAATGCGGCCCGCGGGCAGCGCGGTTTCCCGGCAGACGGTGGCGACGAAATCGTCCCCCAGAGCGTCCAGCTCGTCGGCGATGGCGTCGAGGAAATCGGCGCGCTTGCCCGCCGACAGGCTGCGGTAAGTCGGGTAGGCGGCGGCGGCAGCTTCGGCAGCGGCGTCGACCTCTTGCGCAGTGGCCTCGACGAATTCGTACGGCAAGGTTTCACCGCTGGTGGCATCGACGCTCTGCAGTTTCACGGAGCCGCGGGCGCTGTAGGCACCACCGATGATGTTATGGCCGTTGACGGACATGAAATATTCCTCCTGGTTAGAACCAAGCGGGACCAAAACTGGCCCCGGCATGGATAACGATGGATGGTTTACAGGGCAGTCACGCCGCCCGGCTCGAGCGGCTCGTCGGCCGCCACCAGCCCATTGCGCAAGGGTGCGCCGAACTCGTTCATTTCGATCTCGAAGGTATCGCCCGGCTGGGCCTTGATACCGTCTGCATAGGACAGCGTAGCGGTTCCGAAATAATGCACGTGCACGTCGCCGGGACGCAGGAACTGCTGGTACTTGAAGTGGTGGAACTCCAGGTTCTCCAGGCTGTGACACATGTTCTCCTCGCCACTGAGGAACTCCTTCTCCCACAACACCTGGCCGCCACGATGAATGCGGCTGGTGCCGGACAGGTGGGCTGGCAGTTGACCTACGCGCAGCTCAGGGCCATAGGCGCAGAAACGCAGCTTGGAGTGAGCCAGGTACAGGTAGCTGCGCCGCTCCAGCACGTGGTCGGAGAACTCGTTGCCCAGCGCGTAACCGAGGCGGTAAGGCTTGCCGTCATCGCCGATGACGTACAAACCGACCAGCTCCGGCTCCTCGCCACCATCCTCGGCGAACACCGGTACCGGCAGGTCGGCACCGGGGCGCACGACGATGCCGCCATCGCCCTTGTAGAACCATTCCGGCTGCGCGCCCACCTTGCCAGCGCCAGGTTTGCCGCCTTCGAGCCCCCAGCGGAACATGCGCATGGTATCGGTGAGGGTGGCTTCGTCCTGGGCCTTCTGCTGATGCATCTTGTCGCGGGTCGAGGCGCTGCCAAGGTGGGTCAGGCCGGTGCCGGTGATCAGGCAATGCGCCGGGTCCTCGTGATCGAGCGGCGGCAGGATACGACCGCCTTGCTGCAGACCGGCATATGCCGGGCCAGCCTCAGTGCCACGACTGTTCACTTCGTCCTGCAGGCTGCGCCCGGCACGGATCGCCGCCAGCGCCAACTCGCGGGTGCTGCTGATGCCGCGAACTGTGTGGATGGCATCGCCTTCGACCACGCCAACCTGGCGCTGGCCTTGAGGGGTTTCGAACTGGATCAGTCGCATGGCTTATCTCTCTTGTCAGTCGCTTGCCCGAACGGGAACAGGACAGACTTTACGAACTGCGCGCCACCCTGCCTAATGACAGGCTCTGATCAAGCAATAACTAATGGTTATCACCATGCTCGCATCCCTCCCCGCTCTGGTATCCCGGCTGCGCCTGAAACAGCTGCGCCTGCTGATCGCCCTCGACGAACAGGGCTCGCTGCACAAGGCCGCCGACGCCGTGGCGATCAGCCAGCCAGGCGCGACCAAGGCGCTCAACGAAATTGAGTCGGCGTTCGGCATGCGCCTGTTCACCCGTACCAGCCAGGGGCTGGAAGCCAATGACCTGGGGCGATGCGCGATTCGCTATGCACGCCTGATTCACAGCGATCTGGCCCACCTGCGCGAGGAAATGCTGGGCATTCTGCAAGGCCAGGGCGGCCGCCTGGTGGTGGGCGTGATCATGGGCGCTGTGCCGCACCTGACCCGCGCGCTGTCGCGGTTGCGGGCGCGCCAACCGGAGCTGTCGGTGGAAATCGTCGAGGACACCAGCGCACGCCTGCTCAGCCTGATCGACCAGGGTCGCCTGGATCTGGCGATCTGCCGCACCAGCGTCAGCCGCAGACCGGACGACTACGACTGCCTGAGCCTGCACGAGGAACAGCTGAAGGTAGTGGCCAACCCCGCGCACCCGCTCGCCGCCACTCCGGGCCTGAGCCTGGCGCAGCTGGCCGCTTACAGCTGGGTGGTGTTCCCGGCGAACATGCCGATGCGCCTGGTGCTGGAGCGGGCGTTCAGCGATGCCGAGCTGGAATTCCCGCGCTACCCGCTGGAAACCGCCTCGACCTTCGCCACCCTGATGCTGCTGCAGGAAGACCCGAACCTGGTCGCGCTGATGCCACGGGAAACGGCTCAATACGCGGCACGCTCAGGCCAGCTGGCATGCCTGGAACTTGCCCAGGCACTGCATAGCGAGCCCTATGGCGTGATCAGCCGCCACGGCTCGCCGCTGTCGTCACCTGCCCGCTTGCTGCTGGAGGAGCTGCGCGCTTCGTAGCTTGGGTCGGGCCACGTGGGTGTAACCCATCACCATGGAGGAACTGTGCCCCATCCTCTGGCCCCGACTTCGTGTGGGAGCGCGCCATGCGCGCGAAAAATCGCGGGCATGGACTATGCGTCCCCGCCCGCTCCCACAGGAATACGCATTAAGCCGGCGTAATCGATCAGCGACGATTGACCGTCTGCGCCGCGCGCAGCACGTCGGCACCGATCTCGGCTTCGAACGCCTGCCATACCGGACGCATCGCTTCACGCCAGGCGCTGCGCTGCTCGGGGGTCAGTGGCAGGATCTGGCTATGGCCGCCAGCGACGATCTGCTCGCGGCTCTTGCGGTTCTGCTCTTCGGCGTCCTGGTTCACCTTGAAGCTGACCTCTTCGATGATCGCTTCGAGCTGCACACGCACCTGATACGGAATGCTGACCCAGAACTTGGAATTGCTGATCAGCATGTAGTTGAGCGAGCCATGATTGGTTTCGGTGATGAACGGCTGCGCGCTATCGAGCTTCTGGCTCGCCAGGTTCGACCAGGGGTTTTCCGCGCCTTGTACGGTGCCCTTCTGCAACGCCGCCAGGGTGTCACTGAACGCGATCTTGCTGGTGCTGGCGCCGAGCTGCGCGAACTGCGCTTCCAGTACCGGCGACGGCTGAATGCGGAAGGTCAGGCCTTTGGCATCGGCAGGCAACTTCAGCGCGCGGTTGGCGGAGAGCTGCTTCATGCCGTTGTTCCAGTAAGCCAGGCCGTAGATGTCGTAGCCCGCCATGGAGCGCAGCAGCTCGCGGCTCTTCTCGCGCTTCTGGAAGCGCTTGACGGCGTCCAGATCGTCGAACAGGAACGGCAGGTCGAACACCTGCAGTTGCTTGGTGTAGGCATCGAATTTCGACAGCGAAGGCGCCAGCAGTTGTACCTTGCCGTCGCGCAGGGCCTGCAGCTCGTCGTCGTCACCGAACAGGGTGGAGTTGGGGTAGACCTCGACCTTCACCTGGGCGCCGAGACGCTCCTCCACCAGTTGTTTGAACAGCAGGGCGCCACGGCCCTTGGGCGTATCGTCGGCAACCACGTGGGAGAACTTGATGACGATGGGTTCCGCAGCGGATACCGACGTACAGATCAGCAGCAGAGCAGACAGGGCAATGGTGACAACGGACTTGAACATGCAACACCTTGGCAATGGCAGGCAACGGCGCATGCACGAGGCAGGCACCTGAAGGAAATGGGTTATCGAGTGACCTCAACGAGGCATCGGCAAAGCGCTGTCGGCTACGCCCGGCACGTGGCTCGGGTGTGCGACTATTATTGGAGGGGCTGCACGGGAGGGGCGTTGGGCTCGACCTTATCGGCAGGGGCGCGATTCTTGTCGATCCCCCGCCGCGGAACAAGCGGCAATAACGCCAACTGCAGCACAGCTTGAAGATTCGCTGCCCGCGCCATGGCAGAATGCGCGCCGCCACACCCACCACGAGATCAGCATGTCGTCGTCCTTCGTCACCCCTTTCGCCACCCTGGAACTGCAGCGCCAGCCCGAGCAACCCGGCATGCCGCTGCAAGCCTTCGATGCCGCCGACGCCTACCTGCTCGAACAGGTGCAGACGCTCTCAGGCACTCCGCGCGTGCTGCTGCTCAACGACAGCTTCGGTGCCCTGGCCTGCGCCCTGGCCGGCCGCACCCAGGTGACCAGCAGCGGCGACTCGCATCTGGGCCACCTGGCGCTGCGTCTCAATCTGGCGCGCAACGGTGTTGCCGAGGATGCCGTGAGCTTCGTACCGGCCAGCGCGCCGGTGAGTGGCCCTTTCGATCTGGTGCTGATCCGCGTACCGAAAACGCTGGCCCTGCTTGAGGAACAACTGATCCGCCTGCATGGCCAGTTGGCGCCTGGAGCTCAGGTAATCGCTGGCGGCATGATCAAGCATCTACCGCGCGCGGCTGGCGATCTGCTGGAGAAATACATCGGCCCGGTGCAGGCTTCGCTGGCGGTGAAAAAAGCCCGCCTGCTGCACGCAACGCCAGAAGCCAAAGCGACGCCGACGTCGCCCTACCCGACCCGTTATCGCCTCGACAAACCGGCACTCGAACTGAGCAACCACGCCAACCTGTTCTGCCGCGAAGGGCTGGATATCGGCACCCGCGCCTTTCTGCCTCATCTGCCCAAACACCTGGACGACCGTCGGGTCGCCGACCTTGGCTGCGGTAATGGTGTGCTGGGCATCGCCTACGCATTGAGTAGCTCCAGCGCCGAGCTGACCCTGGTGGACGAGTCCTACATGGCCGTGCAATCGGCTCGGGAGAACTGGCGCGCAGCCTTGGGCGAGCGACCGGTGACCATTCGCGCCGGTGACGGCCTGGCCGAGCAGGAGGCCGACTCGCTGGACCTGGTGCTCTGCAACCCGCCCTTCCACCAGCAGCAGGTGGTCGGTGATTTTCTCGCCTGGCGCATGTTCCAGCAGGCCCGCAACGCACTGGTCACCGGCGGCGAACTGTGGATCGTCGGCAACCGCCACATGGGTTATCACACCAAGCTGGCGCGGCTGTTCCGGGGTGTCGAGCAGGTGGCGGCAACGCCGAAGTTCGTGGTGCTGAAGGCGACGAAGTAACACCATTGGAGTCGAGAGAATGAGCGAGCGTTGCGAAGGGGGGGAAGTATCACTAAAGTGATACTTTAATTTACGCGTCGGGTCCCCACCATGAAAGTCGAACTGGTCACCAACCTGAAGCGACAGGCCACCAAGATCCTTGCCGATCTTCACGAATCCAAAGAGCCCATACTGATCACAGAGCATGGAATCCCCTCGGCTTATCTGGTGGACGTCGATGACTATCAGTTCATGCAGAAACGCCTTGCACTGCTGGATGCCCTCGCGCGAGGCGAACGAGCCGTGATCGAAGGCAATACCATCAGCCATGAACAGGCCAAGGAACGGCTGAGCAAATGGCTGAAATAGTCTGGACGACCCCCGCGCTCGAACAACTCGAGGATCTGGCGCAGTACATAGCCCTCGACAAACCGGATGCCGCACGAGCACTCGTCAAAAAGGTGATTGAAGCGGTCGCACGATTGGCCGAATTCCCGATGTCCGGCCGCGGTCCTGCCGAGTTGCCAAACGCTCTCTATCGCGAAGTCGTCGTCCCGCCCTGCCGGATTTTTTACCGCGTTTCGGATACAACGGTTTTTATCATCCACATCATGCGAGAGGAGCGCGTATTACGCGCCCATATGCTCGAGTGAGCCTCATTGGTAACGGCAGCATTGATCAGCACACGCGGCTGGCCTTTCCCCGGGTATCGCTGCGCTCGACACCGGGCTACCAGAGTCACCCGTAGCCTGCGGTTGATCGCAGCGATACCCAGGAATATCTTCCTTACAACGTCAGGGTAAACCGCGACAGCAAGGCGCCGGGCAGCGCCATCGAGCCGGTCTGGCGGGCGCCGTAGGTGCCGTTGGGCAGCAGCAGCTCCGGTTCACGGGTCAGGGCTTCCAGGTTCGGGCCGAGGAAATCGAACAGCGAATCGTCGAAACGCATGGTGTTGACCGGTGCCTGGATGCGGCCGTCTTCGACCCAGAAAGTGGCGAAGCGGGTCATGCCGGTCAGGCGCCCGGCCGGCAGGTCGGAGAAGTTGCTGTACCACAGGTTGCCGATATACAGCCCGGTGCCGAGGCGCTGCAGAATCTCGCCCTCCTCCAGCTCGCCGCCATGCAGGTGCAGCGAGAACGGGTACTCGCCGCTGCCCGCGCCGTTGGCGATCAGCCCATGTTCGGCGGCGCTGCGTGAGCTGACCAGACGCTCGCCCGGCTTGCCCTGGCTGACCAGGCGCAGTGGCTGACGTGGCCCCTCGCGGGTGAAGGCCGGCGCCAGGCCGCCTTCGATACGCTCGTCCAGCGTCACCTTGTCGCTCAAACTGGCGCTGCCGGCGAACAGCCGCTGCAGCGGGCTGCCACCGGTGGCCAGCGCCTCGGCGGAAAAGCCCCAGGCGAACAACCCGAACAATTCCTCCAGCGCCGCTGGCGTCAGGTAGGCGCGATACGCCCCTGGCTTCAGTTCATGGGCGGGTTTGCCGAGGTATTCCAACTGCTCACGGGCGAACGCCAACTTGCGGGCGAAGGCCTGAGCATCCCATTGCTCGCCGGCATAATTGCTTTTCACCGCCTGGCCGTTTTCGTGGAACAGGCTGAACTCGAAGTTGAAGCTGCTCGCCGCGTGCCAGCCGAAGGCGCCCCAGGAGCTGGCGAAGCCCTGGTATTGCGGCCCGGCGGCGTAGAAACCGACCAGATCCAGCCCGGCAGACGCCTCATTGATCTGCGCGATGGCCGCCTCGCTGTGCTGAACCGACTCACCCGCCGCCGTCTCACTGCACCACGCCTCGCGATTCAAGCGCAGGTAGGGATCATCGACCAGCGTCGGCACGACCACGCGCAACCGCTGCAGCGCCTGGTCGAGGCGCGGAAGGTCATCGTCGATCACCCCGCTGAGGGCCAGTTCGAAGTCGCCATGCCGCTCGCCCTGATACAGGGCCAGGGTGGCGTACACCTGCTGCACCTGGCCGGCCTGGCGCACGCGGGCGTGGTTGAAGCGGATAAAGTCCGAAGCCTCGGCCTGGTACTCCAGGGTAAAGCCCTCGCCGGCCTGCAGCTCGGCGTTCAGGTGCGCGAGCAGCGCCTCGAAATGCTGACGTGCTTCCATCAGGCAGCCCCTCCAAAGACATCGATATCGGCGAACACGCACGCCGGCGTGGCGTGGCCGACGCGGATCACCTGGTTCGGCTCGCCCTTGCCGCAGTACGGCGTGCCCAGCACCTCGAAGGTACTGGCATCGCCGACGGCCTTGAGGTTGCGCCAGAACTGCGCGGAGATACCGCGGTAGTTGGGGTTCTTCACCACGCCCTTGAGTTCGCCGTTCTCGATCAGCCGGCCCCACTCGCAACCGAACTGGAATTTGTTGCGCGCATCATCGATCGACCAGGAGCGGTTGTTGCTCATCAGGATGCCGTGCTCGATGCCGCCGATCATCTGCTCCAGGCGTTGCGTGCCAGGCTCGACATTGAGGTTGGCCATGCGGTCGAGGGTCGGTCGGTTCCAGCTGCAGGCACGGCTGTTGGCGACCCCCTCCAGACCGCTGCGCCACTGCGACAGCGCACCACCGAGCGGTCGCTGCAGGATGCCCTCGCGGATCAGGTACTCACGCTGCGCCGGCGTGCCGTCATCGTCATGGCGGTAGCTGGCCAGCTCGCCCGAAACCGTCGGGTCGAAGGTCACGTTGAGCAGCGGCGAGCCGTATTGATAGCTGCCGAAATCTTCCTGGCGAATAAAGCTGGTGCCGGCGAAATTGCGCTCGTCACCGAGGATACGATCCAGCTCCAGTGGATGGCCGATGGACTCGTGGATCTGCAGGATCATCTGATCCGGCATCAGCAACAGGTCGCGGTGGCCGCTCGGCGTGTTGGGCGCCAGCAGCAACTGCAGCGCCTCGTCGGCGATACGGCTGGCGGTGCCAACCAGCCCCAGCTGATCGATCACCTCCGCACCGCCCTGGCGTGCCAGGTGAGTGCCGCCGAAGCTGCGGCTCTGGCTGTCGGCGCCATCGCTGGCGGTCACCCCCAGTTGCGGTAATACGTAGTGCTGGGCACGCCGCAAACGGGCACCGGCGCTGTTGAGGTAGATCTGCTCGGTGGCGGTGAAACTCAGGCCGGCGTACCAGTCCACCAGGCGCTCGTCACGCGGCACCCGCGCCGACTCGGCCGCCAGCAATTCGTACCAGTGCGCCGGGCTGGCCAGGGATCGCTCGTAGCCGGGCATCACGTCATCGGCCTGCTCATGGGGCACCGGTAGCTCGTGCATATCGAGCAGATTGCTACCGGCAAGCTGGCGAGCCAGCGCCTCGGCCCTGTCGAGCGCCGCCTGCAACCCAGCCTGGCTGAGATTGCTGGTCGCCGCGTAGGCCTCCACGCCAGCGACGCGCACGCTGAGCATGGCGCCCGCATCGTCGGAAAACGACGGCGCCCGCGCCACATTGCGGCGCACCCAATAGCGCTCGGTGGTTTCCCGCACATGGCGCAGCGACCAGAAATCGGCGGTGCAATGCAGGGCGGCGAAGCGGCGTTGCAGGGTTTCGCTGAAGGCGAACATGGGGGCTCCCTTGGTAGGCGGCATAGGGAGGCAGTATGGAAAGGATTGCCGGGATTGGGCAACCAGGGCGGCGGCGAGCATCGCGTAGACGGATGGCTATTTGATGGCGTAGTGTCAGAGCCGGCTTTGTATTGACACGCGATTTATAGCCAGCAGCGTACCGATTAACAAACGTCTCCCCGTCAGTGCAATGTGATTTTTCGGTATCGCTATGGTGGATGAAAAAAGCGTCATCCACCCTACTTACTAGCGAGCACGAACAGATGAGCTTATATAGTCGTGTACAGATGGCGGTTACCTGCCTATTGCTTTTGGTTATGACTGAGTCAATATCGCAATCTCACAGAGTTACATAAAAGCTTGAATAGCCAGGGAAGACAAATGAAACAACCAGCATTTTTGCATTCATTTGCTTACGGACTGATACTCAGCATCCCCTTAACACTTACATTTATCTCTGGCTTCTCATCCTCAGAGAACTCAAATGGTGAAAATAATTCATTTTTACTAACCACCTTAGTTATTGGTTTTTTATCACTACCCGGATCGCTTATATTATTTCTCATTGGTTTCACTGCAGCATTCTCGGGAAAAACAGGAGGAATGATCACAGTGGCATGCATAGCGCTATCCATTCCCAACGCTCATATCATGGGCATGCTCTATGCGCATATGTACAAGAAAATAAAGCAAAAAACCAAGAACCAGAACAACATTCTTCTTAGAGACTGCCCAAAGTGCTCATCCCCCATCAACACTCATGCGTGCATTTGCAAACACTGCCATAGCGCCGTAGAACCTCTTTATGTAAACAACCCAACCGCGAACAGACAGGTCATAAAAATATTAAAACTTCAGTCCCTAGGATTTCATGACAATGAAATTGCCAAAAAACTGAATGACGATGGAGATTTTTTTCTCGAGGATCACTCGAATTGGGACAAGAAAAAAATAAACTCACTGATCACAAAACTGAAAACCCACAAAATATGAACCAACAACAATTATTCCATCACCGCGAACAACTTGGGCTCGATCGTTCCCACATTCTGCATGGAAAGGTTTCAACAGGACGCGTCCGAGGCATTGTCAGTTCGGCTCATAAATACTACGCGGAGCGTCAAGCCTGCATTTCCAGGCAGCAAATCGAAGGACATCCGTAGGGTGGACAACGCGAAGCTTGTCCACCATTTTCAAAACATTGTCCCGAATGAACTCGGGTTAGCCTGGGGTCAGTGCCTTGCTCCGGGGCTTGGCTGCGGGGCGTCTCGTCCTTACTGTGTCTCGCAAGATTGCCCCCTCCTCACAACCGCGAGCATCGACTCATGATGAAAAACCTGACCCTCAGCGCCATCACCACCCTGCTTATCGGACTGTCGGGTTTTGCCCAGGCTCAGGAAACGCCGTCGCACCTGGACAAGGTGCTGGAGAAGGGACAGCTGGCCGTGTGCACCACCGGCGATTACAAGCCGTATACCTTCCTGCGCCAGGACGGTGAGTACGAAGGCATCGATATCGAGATGGCCCAGTCGCTCGCGCAGAGCCTCGGGGTGAAGGTGCAGTGGGTGCCGACCACCTGGAAAACCCTGATGCCGGATATGGTGGCAGGCAAGTGCGATATCGGCATGGGCGGCATTTCGGTGACGCTGGAGCGCCAGAAGAAGGCCTTCTTCAGCAGCACCCTGGATGTGGACGGCAAGATTCCCCTGGTGCGCTGTGAAGACGTTTCCCGCTACCAGACCGTCGAGCAGATCAACAGGCCAGAGGTGCGCCTGATCGAGCCGGCGGGCGGTACTAACGAGGCCTTTGCACGGGCCTACTTGCCAAAGGCTCAGCTGAATTTCCACGACAACAAGACCATCTTCCAGGAACTGCTGGATAAGCGCGCCGACGTGATGATCACCGACGCGTCCGAGGCCCTGTACCAGCAGAAACGCATGCCCGGCCTGTGCGCCGTCAACCCGACGGACTCCATGCAATACGGCGAGAAAGCTTACCTGCTGCCTCGCGACGACATGACCTGGAAGAGCTACGTCGATCAGTGGCTGCATTTGAGCAAGGCCACCGGTGCTTATCAGAAGACCCTTGGCCATTGGCTGGCGGTACCGGGGCAGTAATGAGACACCGATCGTTCCCACGCTCTGCGTGGGAATGCATCAGCAGGACGCTCCGCGTCCGATTCCTCGATAGCCAAACGTGCAAATGAAATGCGGCGCAGAGCGCCACGGGAGGCGTTACCACGCGGAGCGTGGGAACGATCAAAATGGTGGATGGATAAAGCGTCATCCACCCTACGCCCTACCGACAAGTAGGGTGGACAACGCGAAGCTTGTCCACCATTCGTAACCCGAACAGCCCCATTGAGATCGCTCCCAAGCGAAGCGTGGCAACGATCCTCACCCTTACGGCGTACTCAACCCCGCCGCATTCATAAATAGCCGTAGCAGGTACGACACCAGCCCCAGGCTCAGCACGCTGACCGTCCAGATGCCGGCCAGCCAGGCGATGCGTTGCCAGAGGGGTTTCTTTTCGCTGGCCTTGTTCATCAGTGGTACCCCTGATCAGGCGTCACCTTGCCGCGGAATACGTAGTAGCTCCAGGCGGTGTAAACGAGGATGAACGGAATGATGAACAGTGCGCCGACCAAGGCAAAGCCCTGGCTCTGCGGGGGCGCGGCGGCCTGCCAGATGGTCAGCGAGCCGGGCACGATGTTCGGCCACAGGCTGATGCCCAGGCCGCTGTAACCGAGGAAGATCAGTACCAGGGTCAGTACGAACGGCTTGCTGTTGTCGTGGTTGGCCACCGAGCGCAACAGGTAGAAGAAGGTCGCCAGCACCAGCAGCGGCACGGGCAGGAACCAGAACAGGTTGGGCAGGCTGAACCAGCGCTCGGCAATGCCCGATTGAGACAGTGGCGTCCACAGGCTGACGATGCCGATCACGGCCAGCAACAGCAGCCCCAGGGGCCGGGCCATCCTGTACATCTGTTGTTGCAGGCGCCCTTCGGTTTTCATGATCAGCCAGGTGCAGCCGAGCAGCGCATAGGCGGCGATCAGGCCCAAGCCGCTGAACAGCGGGAACGGCGCCAGCCAGTCCAGCGAGCCGCCGGAGAACGACCGACCTTCGACCGGAATGCCTTCGATAAACGCGCCCAGCGCCACGCCCTGAAAGAAGGTCGCTGCAACCGAGCCGCCGATGAAGGCCTTATCCCAGATATGCCGTTTGTGGTCGCGGGCCTTGAAGCGAAACTCGAAGGCCACGCCGCGAAACACCAGGCCCAGCAGCATGAACATCAACGGCAGATACAAGGCACTGAGCACCACCGAGTAGGCCAGCGGGAAGGCGGCGAACAGCCCGGCACCGCCCATCACCAGCCAGGTTTCATTGCCGTCCCAGACCGGCGCCACGGTGTTCATCATCACGTCGCGTTCGCCCTTGTCCGGCACGAACGGAAAGAGGATGCCGATGCCCAGGTCGAAGCCGTCCATGATCACGTACATCATCACGCCGAAGACGATGATCACCGCCCAGATGACGGAAAGATCGATACCCATGGTCATGCCCTCCCGGTTGCAGTGCGGGTGATCGAATCGTTGTCGTCCAGGCCTTCCTTCGCGGCGGACAATGGCCGCGCCTGCGTGTGCCGGGTGCCCGGCCCGCCATCATCCTGATGATCACCTTCGCCGCTGACCGGCCCTTTGCGCACCAGGCGCATCACGTAGCTCATGCCGGCGCCGAACACGGCGAAGTAGACGACCACGAACAGCACCAGGGTGATCCCCAGTTGCGCCGCGCTGTGCATCGACACACCGTCGGCGGTACGCATCAGCCCGTAGACCACCCAGGGCTGGCGGCCGATCTCGGTGGTGAACCAGCCGGCGAGGATGGCGATCAGGCCAGACGGCCCCATCCACAGGCAGAAATACAGGAACGGGCGCGACTGGTAGAGGCTGCCGCGCCAGCGCAGCCAGAGGCTCCAGAGACCGGCCAGGATCATCAGCATGCCCATGGCGACCATCACCCGAAACGACCAGAAGACGATGGTCGAGTTGGGCCGATCCTCCTTGGCGAACTCCTTCAGCGCGGGCACCTGCTTGTCGAGGCTGTGGGTCAGGATCAGGCTGCCGAGGTACGGCACCTCGACCTTGAAGCGGGTTTCCTCGCGCTCCATGTCCGGCCAGCCGAACAGGATCAGCGGCGTCGGCTCGCCGGAGCTGTTGTCCCAGTGGCCTTCGATGGCGGCGATCTTCGCCGGTTGATGCTCGAGGGTATTGAGGCCGTGGAAGTCGCCGATCACCGCCTGTACCGGGGCGACCAGCAGGGCCATCCACAGCGCCATGGAGAACATCTTGCGCATCGCGGGGGTGTCGCGCCCACGCAGCAGGTGCCAGGCCGCCGACGCGCCGACGAAGAACGCGGTGGCGAGAAACGCGGCAGTGGCCATGTGCGCCAGGCGGTAGGGGAACGAGGGATTGAATACCACGGCGAACCAATCCACCGGAATGACCCGGCCGTCGACGATCTCGAAGCCCTGGGGCGTTTGCATCCAGCTGTTGGAGGCGAGAATCCAGAAAGTCGAGATCAGCGTGCCGATCGCCACCATGATCGTCGAGAAGAAGTGCAGCCCCGGCCCCACGCGGCTCCAGCCAAACAGCATGACGCCGAGAAAGCCCGCCTCGAGGAAGAATGCGGTCAGCACTTCGTAAGCCAGCAGCGGCCCGGTGATAGAACCGGCGAAGTCCGAGAAGGCACTCCAGTTGGTGCCGAACTGGTAAGCCATCACCAGCCCGGAGACCACGCCCATGCCGAAGTTGACGGCGAAGATCTTCGCCCAGAAATGGTAGAGGTCGCGGTACACCGTTTCGCCGGTCTTCAGCCACAGCCCTTCGAGCACCGCCAGGTAACTGGCCAGGCCGATGGTGATGGCCGGAAAGATGATGTGGAAGGAGATGGTGAAGGCGAACTGGATGCGCGCGAGATCCAAAGCCTCTAGGCCGAACATGGGGCGTCCCTCGATCAGGTTATCGACTTTCTAGTTGTCTGCAATCCAGGCAGCGCGCAAAGCGCGTTGACCTGGATCAATCGTTCAACGAAAGACTACGCCCTGCCTCGGCGCTTGCCGCCGTGGTAGGTTGCCGCGCGACAGGCCGTCACGTGCGGCGTTATGTCTTTTTGGCGCGCTATCGGAGGCCGAGGCGCTGTATCGCACGCTTGCCCGTAGCCACTGCACCATGACCGTTGCGAGAGCCTGGAAAGAAGAGTTGAGCGCCTGGCTGCCGAAAAAACGCCAAGTTACTCATCGATGGCGCGCCCCATCAACCGGGCAACGCCAGCCATGGACGACCTGTACGGCCACAGGTCGCCGGTGCAGTCACCAGTCGCTGCCCTGCCCCAGTAGGTCCAGCGCATGATGACGAAGCTCCAGCAGCCGCGGATCGTCGCGACGACGCGGATAGGGCCGCTCGACCTTCAGCTCCGCCAGCACCCGCGCCGGGCGTGCCGAGAACACCAGCACGCGGTCGCAGAGCAGCAGCGCCTCCTCGAAGTCGTGGGTGACCAGCAGGGAGCTGTAGGCCTGTTGTTGCCAGAGGCGGATAAGCTCGCTTTGCATGGCGATACGGGTCAGAGAATCGAGCTTGCCCAGCGGTTCGTCGAGCAGCAACAGACGCGGCTCGTTGATCAGTGCGCGGGCCAGCGCCACGCGCTGCGCCATGCCGCCGGAGAGCTGACGCGGGTAGGCATCACGGAACTCCAGCAGGCCGACCTTGCGCAGGGTTTCATCGACCCGGTGCTTCTGTTCCTTGAGCTGCCCACGTGCCTGCAGCCCAAGAGCCACGTTGTCCCACACGCTGCGCCAGGGGTAGAGCGTCGGATCCTGGAACACCAGCACCCGCGAATGATGCGGCCCCGGAATCGCCATGCCATCGGCCAGCAGGCTGCCGTTCTGAAGATTTTCCAGACCGGCGACCAGACGCAGCAAGGTCGACTTGCCACAACCGGACGGGCCGAGCAGGCCGACGCTCTCGCCGGGCGCCAGTTGCAGATCGACTTTGTCGAGCACCGGCAGGCCGCTGTCGCCAAGATCGAAGGCATGGCTGAGGCCGCGAACATCCAGGGTCATGCCGGCTTCCCGATCCACGATTGCTTGCGCAACATTCACCATTTCACGCCCCCTTTCTGCCAGGACAACACCCGGTCACGAACGATGAACAGCAGAGTGATCAATCCCGAACAGAGCAGCGCCATGACCAGCAATGCCGCATACATATTGGCATAGGCCGCCCAGCCCTGAGCCCATTGCAGGTACCAGCCGAGCCCCGCCTTGACGCCCATCATCTCGGCCACCACCAGCACCGAGAACGATGCGCCAAGGCCCATGAATAGCCCCACGAACACATGTGGCAGCGCTGCCGGGATCGCCACCCGCAAAATCAGAAAGCGCGCGTTGGCGCCCAGGGTACGGGCCACTTCGTAGTAGGCCTTGTCGACGCTGGCCACACCGGACCAGGTCAATACCGTGACCGGAAACCAGGTCGCCAGGGCGATCAGAAACACGCTGGCGCTCCAACTGCTGGGGAAGAAAAAGAAGCAGATCGGCAGCAGTGCCGTGGAAGGAATCGGGCCAAGAATGCGCAGCACTGGATGCACCCAATAGCCGATGCGCTGCGACCAACCAATCGCAACACCCGCAGCGAAGCCGCTGAGCCCCCCGATCACAACGCCGTTGACCAGCAGCCACAGGGAATGCAGCAGGCTCTCGCCGAGGCGCGCCCAGTCATCGACAAAAACCTCGATCAGCGCCTGGGGAGGCGCGAAGAACGGTACCGGCAGCACCACGACCTTGGCGGTGACCAGCAGCCAGACGCCCAGCAGCACGGGGAGCGCCGCCAACCAGGCACCGGTCGGGCGCAGACGCTCGACCAGCCTGCCGAACAGGCCCGGCAGGCTAGCCAGCAATGCCAGCAGCGCGCCAACGCCTGCGCCGAACAACGCCAACTCCTGAGTGAAGGGCCAGGGCTTGCCGCCGTCCGGATAGAACTGGGTGAACAACGCGAAGGCTGTCCAGCTCAGCGCTGCCAGCAGGCCTCCACGCCACAGCGGCGCCGCGGTGCCTTGCGATGTGCGGCTTTGCTCAAGCGAATACGTCGGCATGGATGCTCTCCGCAAATTCCAGAGGATCGGTACGCGGGCGCAGTACTTCGACATTCTTGAGGTCGCGGGCATACACCGCGATCTCCTTGACGAAGGTGTTGCCCACCGAGTAGTAACCATGGGTGTGCTCGGTGAGGATGGCGTGCACCTCTTCCTTGGACGTGTTGATGGCGAACTTGAGAAACTCCTCCGCCACCGCGTCGGGGTTATGCGATGCCCAGGCGTGGGCCTGCAGGATCGAGTGGGTGATGGCCGCCGCCACGGGCGTGTCGTTGCGCGCCAGCTCGCCGCTGACCCCGACCACGCAGCAGCTCATGTTGGCGTACTCCTCGATCATGTTGGTCGCCAGCTCAGCGAAGCCCGGCTGCTGCTTGACCCGATACATGAGCGGGTCGGAGCCGCTGGCGGCCTGGATCTCACCCTTCTGCAGGGCAACGCTGAGCAGATCGATGGGGTACACGCGCCAGGTCACGTCGCGCACTGGGTCTACCCCATGACGCTTGAGCATGAGCGAGAAGAAGTTCTTGTCGGCTGCGGCCATGTCGGTAACGCCGATAGTGGTGCCCTTCAGGGCCTCGAAGCTCTTCGGCCCATCCTCCAGGGTCAACAGGCGCAGGCAGCCGCCGTGAGTGCCGGCGGTCAGCTTGACGTCGAAGCCCTGTTCCAGCGCCTTCAGCCAGCGCAGCGCCATGCCGGTGGCGGCGTCCGCCTTGCCGGTGGCCATGGATTCGAGCAGCACCTCGGTGGAGTTGCCGAAGTTGACGAACTCCACGTCCAGGTTGTGCCGCTTGAAGATGCCCTGGCTGTCAGCCACCGCCACCGGCGCCAGGCACACCGCATTGAGGTTGGTGGCCAGCTTGATCTTGCGCGGTTCGGGCAACACCCAGCGATCACTTTCCAGATCCAGGCCGCTGCCAACTGGCTGAGCCCCGTGGCTGGCGTGCCCTGCGTGAGAACCGTGGTCAGCATGGCTGCTGCCGGCCCAGGCGAAGCGGCTGGCGAACGTAGCCGCGGTGGCAGTGCCCGCCAGGGCAAGCAGCTGTCGGCGGTTGAGCGGGGATATGGGCATGGCGCCTCCATTCGAAGAGAGTCGTGCATGCGCCGCGTGGTCGGGTAGCGTGCGGATAGAACGGCATGACGCGTTTCAAGGCCTGTGGGGCGAGCGTCGACAGAGAAGGCCTTAGACGGTATCGGCTCGACGCACCACATGGAAATTCAATTTAGGCATAACCTAATATGCCAATTTGGCAAATTGCTCGGACGCCGATGCTGGAAAGCCCGACAGCAGAAAACGATCACCTGGCGAGGGACGTGGCTTATCCTGCCGAGCCGCCGTCCTACCCGGCGCTGCCTGCTACAACCGCTGCCGGCTGTTCCCACGGAGATTTCCATCGATGCGTTCCCTGCCCCCCTTCGCCCTGCGCCCTCGCCACCTGCTGGCCGCCAGCCTGCTGACCTGCGCGGCACTTCCTGCCGTCCATGCCGAAACCAGGCCGGGCACCGTGCAACTGGAAGGCGTGCGGGTGACCGACCAGGTGCTGACCGAGCAGCAGGCGGCCGAAGAGCAGCTCAAGCAGGTACCGGGCGGCACCAACCTGGTGGACATGACGCGCGTCGAGCAGGGCCGCGTGGCTGGCAACCAGGATGTGCTGGCCTACCAGCCGGGCGTGTACGCACAGTCGCCTGGCAACGAGGGCATCAAGATCGCGATCCGCGGCTCGGGCATCAATCGCGGCACCGGCTCTCACGCCTCCGGCAACCACATCATGCTCGATGGTTTGCCTCTGACCGGCTCGGGCGGCACGCCTTATGAGCTGCTGGAGCCGCTGTGGATAAGCCGCGCCGAAGTGCTGCGCGGCGCCAATGGTTTCGACAAGGGATCACTGGCTCTGGGCGGCGCCATCGACTACATAACCCGCACCGGCCGTGATGCCGACAAGCTGCAACTGCGCTACGAAGCCGGCAGCCACGGTTACCAGAAACGCAGCATCAGCTCCGGCCAGGTGCTGGGTGATTTCGATTACTACATCAACCTCACCGACAGCCATTACGACGGTTATCAGGATCATGCCTCGGGCAAAGGCAAGGGCGTGGCCGCGAACGTTGGTTATCGCCTCAACGACAACCTGGAAACGCGCTTTTACCTGCGCTATCGGGAAACAGAGCATGACGTCCCGGGCCGCCTGAGCAAAGCGCAGATCAAGCACGACCCACGGGCTGCCGCCGCCAACAACCTGCGCATCGACGCGCACCGCGACCAACCCGGCAGCACCTGGCTGGCCAACAAGACCACCTGGCGGATCGACGATGACTCGACGCTGGTAGCCGGCCTGGCCTATCACCACTACCCGATGGATATCGTCGAGAACAGCTCGCCCAACGGCAACACCTACCGGGTGCGTGTGGATTACAGCGACGTCAGTGGCACCCTGAACTACAACCGCCGCCACACCCTGTTCGGGCTCGACAGCACCACCACCATCGGCTTTCGCAGCACCACCAATCTGCCAAGCAGCAAGTCGAAGGAAAATGCCGCCCTACCGATCAGCGTCGGTGGCACCGATTACCCGGCCGGCACCCTGATGCGCGCCTATGAACACCTGGGCTCGGACAACGTGCTGCACGCCAGCAACGAAACCGAGCTGGTGCCCGATCTGTGGCTGACCACCGGTTTGGCGCTGATCTATACCCGCCGTCAGGTCGAGGTGACCTGGCCGGCCACCGACGACACGCTCAGCGAGCACACTTGGGATTACGCCCCGCGCATCGGCCTGCGCTATCAGCTCAACCCCGAGGTGCAGCTGTACGGCAATATCAGCCGCTCGGTCGAACCGCCCCACGCCTGGTCGATGCTCTGGAGTTCGCCGCTGCGTTTCCCGGCCAGCAACCAGCCGTACAGCGCTCGCCAGCGCGCGCCGATCTCGTTGGATAACCAGACCGCCACCACCTTCGAGATTGGCGGCCGTGGTGACTCGGCAGTAGGCCAGTGGGACGCGGCCTATTACTACTCGGTCGTGCGCCACGAGCTGCTGACCGTACAGGTCGAGCAGAACGTGTTCTCCGAATCCAACGCCAGCCCCACCATCCACCAGGGCATCGAGCTCGGCCTCGACAGCCCGCTGTGGCAAGGCGGCGCAGCCGGTGATCTGGCCCTGCGCCAGGCGTATACCTTCAGCGATTTCCACTACCGCGACGACGACACCTACGGCGACAACCGCCTGCCCGGCCTGCCGCGTCATTACTACCAGGCCGAGCTGCGCTACAGCCACCCGAGCGGTTTCTACGCCGGGCTCAACACCCAGTACGCCTCGAAGGTTGCCGTGGATTACGCCAACTCCTACTACGCCGATGCCTACGCAATCTTCGGCGCGACCCTGGGTTACGCCTCGCCGAAAGACGACTGGCAGACCTGGCTGGACCTGCGCAACCTCACCGACAAGCGCTACGCCGCCACCGTCACGCCTGGCTACAACGACAACGGCGCAGACGTTGCCCGCTCCACCCCGGGCGATGGCTTCGGGGCCTTCGTGGGAGTCTCGTACAGTTTCAACTGACCCTCCCGCCGCATGCGAACCACCATTTTTTGAACGCCCTCACAATAGTTTTGATGAGCTATAGGGCCTGTCGAGCTTATGTGGACAATGGTGCGTTGACCTTTTGCACAGCCCGAAAGGCATGTGCCACTACCCCACAAAGCAGATGGACACGAAAGATGAACGTGAAGGGCACCGTTGGATCGCAACTCCCGAGGGGTTCGTCGACCCGCTTGGGCATGCTGCTCGGCATCACCCTGTCCAGCCTGGCATTGGCTGCATGCGTTCCGCTCGCCGCACCCAACCAGGGCTACTATGCCGGGCAGGCGCAGCCTGCATCACCGCAAGCCATGATGTTGGAAATGCGTAGAGCTCATGACGAAATGTTCGCCCAGATAAAAACCTCGGGCAAAGCCATTCTAATCGTGCCAACTGCCAGCCTGGACGGTACCACCGACTTCCAGAACAACGACTCGATCGCCGAGTTTCTGCGACTTCGCTCGGGGGTTACCGAGTGGACCAATACCTCTCGCCCGTCGTCCAAGTTCTTCGTCGGTTACGACTCCAGCAACGAGCCGGATGAGAACGATCCAAGCCGCTCCTATTTCCAGTTGGTTTTCGGGCGCACGCTCTACAAGATCTTCGTGATCGAGCCGGGTCGCTATACGATCACCGGCGTCAGTTATGTGCTGCCGCGAACTGCCGCCTTCGAGGCACCGGGCGGGCGTAACATCAAGCCGTCGTCATTGGGCCATCTGATGCTCAAGGCGCAGAAGATCGATGAGTTCGAGCGCGGCCAGAAATGGGAAGACGCCAGCTACCGTACCGAGACGGTGGAAGAGGACTACTGCACCTCCGTACGCGTGGTCAACAACGAGTGCATGAGCCGGGCGAAAACCTCCTACGACGTGAAACGACAAACGTCGGAGGCAGGCTGGGTGCCCAGCATCCAGCAACGAACTTTCGAAGCCCGAAATGTCACGGCAACCATCGACAAGGAATTCGCGAGTTTCGATATCGCCGCTGGTGAGGTGGTTGTTACCGATGGCCTGTTTGCCGAACCGCCTGCCGCTGTACTCAGGAACAAGAGCTGCAAACAGGCGGATCAGGAGCGGATGCGCTGCGAGCTCGAGCAGGTCACCCTGGTTCAGTTGCTGGGTGAGGTCGAGGAAGTCAGAAACAGCCAGAACCCGGCGGACTATGGGCTGCCCAAACTGGCGAACATACTCAGCGAGCTGACCTACCGGCAGATCGACATCAAAGCCCGCGAAACCTCTGGTAAATCGGTGTGGGGGCCGTCTTACACCCTGAAGGCGAAGTAACGTCACCTCCCCCTGATCTGCCCCGCATGGGGCAGACCCTCTTGGCTCTACGTGCGATACGCCAGCACACTCAAATAGCAATAAATACTATTTACGAATTATTGCCAATTGCCTATCCTCTGGCCGCTTCCTACACCCAGAGGGCTTCTCGTGCCGATTGCCATGCTGCAGGCCAGCACTCCCGTGCTTCGCGATTCCGCCAAGGTCGACTGGCAAGGCATCGACCTTGGCTGGGCCTACAGCGATCTGCTGCTCAGCCTGAGCCGGCGCACCCGGTGCGTACAACGCGCTTACGATGTGCTGCACGATGCCCTGCTGCGCTTTGCCCTGGCGCAACATCAGCGCCGGATCGAGCAGCCCAATGCCTACCTGCGCCGTGTCGCCCACTCGGTACTGATCGATTTCTACCGCAGCGAGTGGCGGCTGGAATCGCTGGAATCGCATAACCCGGAAGACCTGGCCCCCGACCAGGTGGCACCGTCCTGCGAGCACCTGCTCGATATCCAGCAGCGGCTCAAGGCGTTGCAGCGCATCCTCGACTGCCTGCCCGAGCGTTGCGCAGAGGTGTTCTGGATGGCCCGCATCGAGGGTTACACCCAGCCGGATATCGCCACGCGCCTGGGCATCAGCCTGAACATGGTCGAACGGCACATGATGCGCGCCCTGCTCGACCTGCGCCGCGCCCGCCACCTGCTGCAATCATGAACGATCCGACCGAACAGGCGGCCGCCTGGTTCCTGCGCCTGCGCGGCGATGCGCGGCTGGCGGAGCAGGCGGAATTCCGCAGCTGGCTGGCAGCCGACCCGGCGAACGCCGAGGAATATCGCGCCTTCGAAGCGCTCTGGAACGACTTCGGCAGTACCCGCCAGACCGAGGCGCTGGCCATGGCCATGGAGCGCCAGCAGCGCGGGCAGCCACGTTACCTGGGACGGGGCGCCGTCGCTCTGGTACTGATGCTCGCTTCGGCTGCGGGCTGGCTCGGTTATCGGCAGAGCCCTCAGCAGCTCGCGTTGCACACGCCGATTGGCGAGCGCCAGCAGATCACCCTGCGCGATGGCAGCGAGCTGCAATTGAACGCCGCCACCCGGATCGACGTCCGTTATGGCTGGCGCCAGCGCAGCATCGACCTGCGGCAGGGCGAGGCGCTGTTCGATGTCGCACGCAACCCTCTGCGCCCCTTCGTGATCGATAGCGGCCTGGCGCAAATCACCGTGCGCGGCACGCGCTTCGTGGTCAACCGCCTGCCGGACCGGCTGCGGATCAGCGTCGATCATGGCCGGGTCGAAGTGGCGAGCACTCGCCACCCGAACGAAACCTGGCAGGTGGAAGCTGGCCAGGTCGTGGAAGTCGATGGTAATGGCTACCTGCGCAAGGTCGACCTGCCGGCCGACAATGCCCTGGCCTTCACCCGCGGCAACCTGGTTTTCGAAGACGCGGACCTCGGCGAGATCGCCGCCAGCCTGTCGCGCTACCGCGAACGGCCGCTGCAAGCCCACACTGGCTACCCGAGCCCGCGCATCAGTGCCGTGCTGCAATTGAGTGACGTGGAGGACTTCATCCGCGCCCTGCCGACCATCGCCCCGGTGCGCGTGACCGAAGGCAGGCAAAGCACCGAACTGAGCGCGCGTTAGAGATTCGTCCCGCTTCGCCACCGCCACGCAGATAACGGCACAGCGGCGACCATTCGTCGCCGCTGCATCAGGGAAAACGCCGGGCGTTCCGTCCTTCAGGCAAATTCCCATGAGAAGGATGTCTCGATGCGTCATTCGTTCGCGCTACGCAACCTGCTGGCCGTTGCCAGTTTCGCTCTGGTTGCGCCCGTGCTGGCTGTCCCTGTCGATTTGAACCTGCCCGCCCAGCCCCTGAGCCTGTCGCTGCGACAACTGGGCGAAGCCGCCGGTTTGAGCATCGCCGCCGACAGCAGCCTGACCGGACATCTGCACGCCCCTGCCGTGAGCGGCACGCTGGAACCCACGGTGGCGCTGCAGCAGTTGCTCGATGGCAGCGGCCTGACTTACCAACGTGCGGGCAACACCCTTATCATCACCCGCCAGAGCGACACCGGTGCCTCGCTGGAACTGGGTGCCACCAGCATCACCGGTGCAGGCCTGGGTGACACCACCGACGGCACGGGCTCGTACACCACCGGCTCGACCAGCACCGCGACCAAGATGCCGCTGACCATCCGCGAAACGCCGCAGTCGATCAGCGTCATGAGCCGCCAGCGCATGGATGACCAGAACCTGACGCAGTTGACCGATGCGGTGCGCCAGACCCCAGGCCTGAGCGTGAACCAGAGCGGCAACATGGGCTCGGACAGCAGCGCCATCTACTCGCGCGGCTTCCAGGTACAGAACTATCAGATCGACGGTGAACCGCTGCTCAACAGCAATTACAACTCGGTGTTCCAGACCAACGACCTGGCGCTCTACGACCGCGTCGAAGTGATCCGCGGCGCTACGGGGCTGACCAATGGCATCGGTACTCCAGGCGCCACCATCAACCTGGTGCGCAAGCGCCCGACCAGCGAATGGAAGAGCAGCATTGGCCTGCAGGCAGGCTCCTGGGATAACAACGCCATCGAACTGGACAGCGGCGGGCCACTCAATGAAAGCGGTAGCGTGCGGGGCCGCATGGTCGCCGTTTATCGCGATGCAGGCTCGTATATCGACCGTCTGCAGGAACGTCACAAGGTACTGTACGGCATTGTGGAGGCCGACCTGACGCCAGACACCTTGCTCACCATCGGTGCAGATGCACAGCAGCACGACGCCAACAACCACGCCCGCGGTGGGCTGCCGCTGTACTTCAGCGATGGTTCGCGTACCGACTGGTCGCGCTCGGCCTCGGCAGCCAGCACTTGGGCCTACTCCGAACGCCATTTCGCCTCGGGCTTTGCCTCCCTCGACCAGCAATTGAACGATGACTGGAAAGCCAAGCTGACGCTCAGCAGGGGCCGTTATGCCTTCGACGAAGTGCTCGGCTATGCCGGTGCGCGTGTCTACCCGAATCGTGAAACCGGAAGTGGTGGCATGCTCTATGGCGGCCGCTGGGGGGCAAAGCCCGTGCAGGACAGCCTCGACATGCACTTGCGCGGCAGCTTCGAGCTGCTCGGTCAGCAGCATGATCTGGTCATCGGCCACTCTCGCCAACAGACCCGCTACAAAGCCGACAACTATGACCTCTGGCGTTTCGCCGGCTGGAGCAGCGACATTCCCAGTTATTACGGCTGGGATGGCAAGACTCCGGCAGAGCCCAACATCCCGGTGAACGGGCGCATGAATTACAACGAGAAACAGCAGGCGACCTACGCCAGCACGCGCCTACGCGCGACCGACAAACTGTCGGTATTCCTAGGCGGCCGCGTGACCGACTGGGAAAACGTGCAGAAGACCGACAACTACGGCGGCGTCGACGATGAAACCACCCGGCGTACCGAAACCGGTGTGTTCACGCCCTTCGCAGGGATCGTCTACGAGCTCGACGATACCTGGTCGGCCTATGCCAGCTACACCAGCATCTTCAAGCCACAGAGCAATCGCCTGCTCGACGGCAGCTTTATCGACCCGCTGGAAGGTGTCGGCTACGAGCTGGGTATCAAAGCAGGCTTCTTCGAAGATCGCCTGAACTTCTCCACCGCGATCTACCAGATCGAACAGGACAACCTCGCCGTCTCCATACCGGGTGAATTCGCCCCTAATGGTGATCAGGCCTACCGCGCCGAATCCGGCACCAAGACCCGTGGCTTCGAGGTGGAGTTGAGCGGCGAGCTGATGCCGGACTGGCAGCTGACGGCCGGCTATTCGCGCAACATCGTCCAGGACAGCAACGGCAGAGCGCTGAATACCGAGATCCCGCAGAACACCGCCAAACTATTCACCAGTTATCTGCTCGACAACCTGGGCAATGGTCTGACCGTGGGCGGCGGCGTGAACTGGCAGAACGCAATCTACAGCGATGCCATGGGGCCCAACAGCGTGCGCTTCACCCAAGGCAGCTACGCCATCGTCGACCTGATGGCCCGCTACCCCATTACCGAGCAGCTCAGCGCGACGCTCAACCTCAACAACCTGCTCGACAAGGCGTACTACACCAGCACGTCGTCGGCCTACTACGGCACGCCGCGCAATGCGACGCTGGGCTTGCGCCTGACGTTCTGAGCGAAACCAGCCCGGTGTGCGAATGCGCCGGGCTGGTTAGCGTGGCCTCAGAAGTCCAGGGTGGCCGAGACCTTCAGGGTGCGTGGCTCGCCCTGGGTCAGGTAGCCGCCGTTGGTGGACGCCCAGTAGGCCTTGTCAGCGACGTTCTCCAGGCCGGCGCGCAGGGTCAGCTGCCGCTCCTCGTCGAGCTTCATCGCATAACGGCCACCAAGGTCTACTCGCGTCCAGGCGGGGATGCTCAGGGTGTTGGCGGAGTCGTAGTACTGGCCGCCGGTGCGCAGCAACAGCCCGTTGAAGCTCAGGCCGGAAACACCAGGCACGTCCCAGTCGGCGCCGACGTTGTACTGAAACTCCGGGACACCGACAGCACGGTTGCCATCATTGGCGCCCCCGGCAGTGCCGCGCAATTCGGTATCCATCAGGGTCGCGCCAGCAAGCAGACGCAAGCCGGGCAGCGGTTCACCGAACAGATTCAGTTCCACACCGCGGTTACGCTGCTCGGCGTCGACCCGATAGACATTGTCGGTTCCCGTGACGCCTTGGGGCTGTTCGATCCGATAAACCCCGAGGCTGCCGCCAAAGGTACCCCAGTCCAGCTTTACACCTGCCTCGATCTGCTTGGTGCGATAAGGCGCGAACATGGTCCCACGATTGACGGCAGCGGCAGGAGCAGACGGCCCCTGCTGAAGGGACTCGATGCTATTGGCATACAACGAAACCACGTCGCTCGCCTTGAACACCAGGCCATAGGCCGGCGTGGTGATGCTGTCTTCGTAATTGGCGGTACGCGCACCACTGGCGGCGCTCCAGGCATCGGCGCCGATGGACTGGCGGCGCAGCCCAAGGGTCAGCAGCAGTCGGTCATCGAAGAAACCCAGGGTGTCGGAAACGGCAACGCTGCGGGTGATCACCTTGGCGGTCTTGCGCGGGTCGTGCAGGTCGCCGCTGACGCTCGCGACCGGCTCACTCACGGGTTGCGGGTCGTAGAGATTGCCGGGCCGGCGATTGGCTACAGTCGTCGACTCGAAGGCATTGCGCCGCTCCTGCCAAAGACCATTGGTAGAAACATTCAGCTGGTGGCTGACCGGACCAGTCTGCAGACTGCCACGCAAGCCGGCCACGCTGCTGAAGGTCTCCTGATCGAGGGGCGAGTAAAGCCGCCCTACCTGACCGCGACCATCCGGAGACGTAACATACACCGAGGAGTACACACCATTCTCCCGGGTGTACTTGCCGCCACCAGCGAGGTAGGCCGTCCAGTTTTCGCTCAGATCGTACTCGGCGTTGAACATGCCGTAGGTATCTTCCAACTGCGACCAACTCCAGGGCTGGGAGTAGTTGGCATCCGAATCCGGCACCTTCGGTACCTTGCCGCCCAGCCCTGCGGGGGTCAGATAAACCACCGAGCGACCTTCGTTGATGCGCTGCTTCTGGTAGCCGAAATCGGTCGACAAACGTAGCCGCTCACCGCGGTAATCGAGCCCAACGGCGGCCAGGCTGAAGTGCGAATGCTCACCGTCGACCGCCGTTTCACCGTCACGCTTTGCCACATTGACCCGCGCGCCGAAGCGATTGTCTTCACCAAAGCGCCGCCCCAGATCCACATGACCACCCGCACGCGCGCTACTGGCGTAATCGAGGGAGATACTGCGATTGGGCGTGTCCTCGGCACGCTTGGAGACCACGTTGATCGCGCCGCCAACCCCACTTCCGCCCGGTGCAACACCATTGAGAAACGCGTTGGCGCCTTTGAACACCTCGACACGCTCGACGGCTTCGGTGGAAATGATCTGCCGAGGCAGAATCCCGTACAGGCCGTTGAACGCAATATCGTCGGTGTACAGCTGGAAACCGCGCACCACGAACACCTGGGAGAAGTTGCCAAAGCCGTTGGACTGGCGTATCGCCGGATCGCTGGCCAGCACTTCGCCGAGGCTGCGCGCCTGACGGTTCTCGATCAGTTCGCCGGTGTAGCTGGCCGCACTGAACGGCACATCCTGCATATCCTGATTGCCCAGCATACCGATGCGCGCACCTCGCGCGACCTGGCCACCGGCGTATTCCACGGGCAGGTCGAGACGACCTTCGCCCTGGCCGCTGACGGTGGTGGCGCCGAGCTGCAGCGAATCGTCGACCTGATCGAGGGGCACCAGGGTCACGGTGCCCTGCTGGTCGATCTGGTAGCTGAGGCCGCTGCCCTGCAGCAGCAACTGCAAGCCTTCGGCAACCGAGTAATCGCCCTTCAAGGCCGGTGCCTGACGATCGCTCGGGGTCAGGCTGGCGTCGTAGAGCAGACGCACATTGGCCTGCTCTGCGAAATCGGTCAGCGCAGCATCGAGGCGCTGTGCAGGGAGATCGAACTCCAGCGCCGACGCGGTCGTGGCAGCGAGCAGCAGATGGGCGGCAGCCAGTGCCTGGAAAAGAGGAGAACGCGTCGTGCGCATGCGGGGGTTTCCTGTGTTCTGCAGAGGTCATGCGAAAAAGTCGCATTTGCAGAAACGGAAGACGAAACGCCGATGCTTTTCTGAACCGGGAACCTAAATATTTTTACGCCAGCCGCCAACTATCCATTCTGGCACCTGCAAGAACAGCCCTGCAGCACTGCACGAACCTCAGTTGCGGCTTACCAGCAGCAGCCCCGGCAGCCTTACCAGGCGCACGGGCAGGTTGCTTTCGATGGCACGTAGCACCGCTTGTGGGTCGTCGTGGGCGAAAACGCCGGTCACCTTGAGGTCACGCACGCTCTGGTCGAGAAAGATCACCCGCTGGCTCTGGCTGCGCTCCAGCTCGGCGAACACCTCGCTCAGCGGCTGTGCACGAAACACCAGCTTGCCGCGCTGCCAGGCCAGTTGCTGACGAGCATCGAGGGGCTGCACCGGCTCCATCTGATCGCCGCTCCAGCGCACCTGCTGGTTCGCACCTACCGGCAGCGGTTGCTCGCGGGCGTCGCTGGCCTGCACCTGCCCTTCGGTCACCGCCAGTACCACCTGATGACCGCTGTAGTCGACATCGAAGCGAGTACCGGTAACGCGAATACGCGCTGGCCCCGCCTCGACGAAGAACGGTCGGCTGGCATCCTTGGCCACCTGGAAGTCCGCTTCGCCCCGATACAGGCGAATGCTCCGGCGCCCTTCGCTGATGCTCCAGTCCAGCGCGGTGGCGCCATTGAGCGTCAGCACGGTGCCATCTTCCAGTTCGACGATACGTACTTCGCCCGGGGCGGTCGCCAGGTCGGCATACCAGCCCACCCAGGCTCCCTGGGGCAGCCAAAGAGCCAGGAGCAGCATGGCGGCGCTGGCCAGGGGTACTGCCCAACGCAGGCGACGGCCACGGCGCAGTGGCAGAACCACCGCAGGCGAGTCCGCGACGGCGGGCTGCTCGCCAAGCTGCCCCAGCAGCGCCCACAACCGATCCACCTCGCTGGCGGCCTGCTCGTGGGCTGGCGAAGCGCAGCGCCATGCCTCGGCAGCGATACGATCGGCTGCGCTGGCGCGGCCGGAATGCAGCAGCACCTGCCACTCTCGAGCCTGGGCGAGAAGCGAAGAATCGGGGGTCACGACATCAAATCCATTTTCTGCTGACACTGTTCCAGGGCCTTGAGGATATAGCGCCCGGCCATGCTCTCGGAAACACCGAGGCGCTGACCGATCTGCTTCTGGGTCAGACCGTCGAGGCGGTTCCACAACAGGGCCTGACGCAAATGAGGGGGCAGATCCTGAAGAATATCCTGCAAGCGGGCAAGCTGTTGTCCATCACCGACAATCTGCTCGGGCCCAGGCTGATCCGACTCCAGCTCCACCGACACGCTTTCCTGTACGGGCCGCGCCTGCTGCTGGCGCCGGTGGTCGATGATCAGGTTGCGGGCGATGCGATAAAGAAAGGCACGCAGATTCTCCACCTCGCCCGTGCCACGGCGCTGAAAGCGCAGCCAGGTTTCCTGACGCAGGTCGGCCGCCAGCTCGTCGCACTTCACCTGGCGGGTGAAGAAACGCAGCAACTCGCCCGCATGGCGCTGGAACTGGCCGTCCTGGGCATCGGAGTCATGGGGCGGGCGCACTCGGAAATACCGCGCAGGAAAGGGGTTGCGAACATATATCCGCTGATAATTATTTTCAATAAAAGGCGACCAGCGTTCTGCCTTGCCATCTCGGCACTCGCCGTAACGGCAAGGCAGCGCAGTCACCTATACTGCGTTGCCCTGATGGAGCGCTGCATGTTTCGCGATGCCTGGCGCCACGCGCCGACCCACCGCAAGGTCTGGGCGCTGGCTGCGCCGATGATCCTTTCCAACCTGTCCGTGCCACTGGTGGCGCTGGTCGACACGGCCGTGGTCGGCCACCTGCCCCATGCCCATCAGTTGGGCGCCGTGGCGGTGGGTAGCAGCCTGTATATCCTGATCGTCGGGCTGCTCGGTTTTCTGCGTATGGGCACCACGGGCTTCGCCGCCCAGGCTTGCGGCCGGGGAGATGGCGGCGCATTGCGTCAGGTGCTGGTGCAGGGCCTCGTGCTTGCCGTCTTGCTGGCGCTGACGCTCGGCGCGCTGGCCGTGCCCTTCAGTGGCCTGGCCCTGGGGCTGATGAATCCGTCGGCCGAGCTGGATGCCCTGACCCGCGACTTTCTGCACACCCGCCTGCTCGGCCTGCCGGCCGCACTGGCCAACTTCGCGTTGATCGGCTGGCTGCTCGGCGCCCAGAACGCCCGCGCGCCCCTGGTGATGCTGCTGGTCACCAACCTGCTGAACATCGTGCTGTCGCTGTGGTTCGTGCTGGGCCTCGACTGGGAAGTCGTCGGCGCTGCCCGCGCTGCGGTGCTGGCCGAATGGGGTGGGCTGCTGGTCGGCCTGGCACTGACCCGTGGCGCCCTGCGCCGTCATCCTGGCAGCACGCAATGGACGGCGATGGGCAAGTGGCAGAGCTGGAGCGCGCTGCTGGGCGTCAACCGCGATATCTTCCTGCGCTCTCTGGCACTGCAGGCGGTGTTTCTGCTGATCACCATTCAGGGAGCACGCCTGGGCGACGCCACCGTGGCAGCCAACGCGCTGCTGCTCAATGGTCTGCTGGTCACGGCCTATGCCCTGGATGGGCTGGCCCACGCGGTCGAAGCGCTGTGCGGCCATGCCATCGGCGCGCGCGACCGACTGGCACTCAGGCGCAGCCTGATCGTCGCCGGTTTCTGGTCGCTGCTGGCCAGCCTGCTTTTCGCGCTGCTGTTCGGCACGGGCGGCCACCTGTTCGTCAACCTGCAGACGGACATCCCGGTGGTCCGCGAAACGGCCGGGCACTACCTGCCCTATCTCGCCCTGTTGCCGTTGTTCGCGGTGTGGAGCTACCTGCTCGACGGCCTGTTCATCGGTGCCACCCGCGCCCGGGAGATGCGCAACGCCATGCTCGTGGCCCTGGCCTTGGGCCTGCCAATCGCTCTCGCACTGCAGGGCTTCGGCAACCATGGTCTGTGGGTGGCGTTCCTGGCCTTCATGGCCCTGCGCGGCCTGACCCTTGGTGTGCTGGCCTGGCAACTGGCACGGCGTAATCAGTGGCTGGCGACACCCGGCAACTGATAGCAGATTGAGCCCGCTGCCGACGGTACTTATGGCTCGTGGACACGGAATGTTTGATATCCGATTACAGGCCGTGGCGTGGGCTCAGAGCATATCGTTCGTGTAGTCACCAAGAGAAAAACTTTGCCCGTCATATATGGGCGGCCCCGAACCAGAAAGGCTCTCCAGCAACGGGCCAAGCTTATCCAGCGAAAAAGCGATCTGCGAATGGCCAGTACGCAATCTCACTGCATTGATATACATCCAACTGGTGGCAAGTCGGGCTGCGGTCAGCCTATTCCAATAGAGCTCTGAAAACAGCCAACTACAGACGCTATCCACGTCATCCTCAATAGCACCGCACTCACTGAAAAAATCGCTCCAGGTTTCTGGTCGTTTGAACTCGATAGCATCGGCATCAAGGGACTCGGACACTAATTTGTTCAGGTGTTGAATAGCGGTTGCGCCGAGGCCAAATGAGCCCGTTCGAACCTCTTCCGTAACCTGTATCCAAACCTTCTCAAGCTGGTCGCAAATCTCATAGATGCTCAACTTAGGATCGACTGCGGCGTGATGTTCTAAAACGGCAATAGGCATGAACAGCGCCCTTGCACGCTTCACCCGTCCATTAGTCATCGCATCCCCTTTTATTTAGCCGTGTAAGTAGCTGAGTATGTCGGCGCACATCCAACTACTCTCCACGCTTAATTTCAAGGCACCAGCGGCAGCTCGCGCTTGTGCTGGGTCTTGTCGTAGATCTGCACGATAGCCTGGTAGGCCGACTCGTTGACGGGTTTGCCCTGCAGGAAGGCATCGATGTCTTCGTAGCTGACGCCGTGCACCTGCTCATCCGGAATGCCGGGGCGCTCGTCTTCCAGGTCCGCGGTCGGCACCTTCGAGAATACTGCGGCCGGAGCGCCGAGGCGTTCGGCGATCTGCCGCACCTGGCCCTTGACCAGGCCACTCAATGGCGCCAGGTCGCAGGCGCCATCACCGAACTTGGTGAAGAAGCCCATTACCGCTTCCGCCGCGTGGTCAGTGCCGATCACCAGGCCGTTGCGCGCGTTGGCCACGGTGTACTGGGCCAGCATGCGCATGCGCGCCTTGGTATTGCCGAGCACGAAGTCACGGCGCGACGAAGTCAGCCCGCCCAGTTCGGGGATCTGCCCGGCCAACCCGCTGACTGCTGGGGCAATGTCGATGGTCAACACTTCGTCCGCCGCGATGAAGCCCAGTGCGGCCTGGGCATCGGCCTCGTCGTGCTGAACGTTGTGCGGCAGGCGAATGGCGACGAAGCGGTAGCCCTCATCCTGTTTTTCGCTGCGCAACTGCTCGACGGTGAGCTGCGCCAGACGTCCGGCGGTGGAAGAGTCCACACCGCCGCTGATGCCCAGCACCAGCACCTTGGTGTGCGAAGCGGCCAGAGTGGCCTTGATGAACGCGATGCGTTTGGCGATCTCGGCGTCCACGTCGGCGTCCGAGGTAAAGGGGGCGATGACGCCCAGGGCGGTGGCGATTTCGGCTTGTCGGTTGCTCATGGTGTCTCTCCCTTGGTCAGTTCGCGTCGAGGCGGAAAACATGCTTGAGATAGGTCACGAAGTTCGGATCGCGGCACTGGGTCTTGCCGGGCGTATCGGAAATCTTCGCCACGGGCTGGCCGTTGCAGTCGATCATCTTGATGACGATGTTCATCGGCTCGACACCCTGGATGTCACAGGTCAGGTTGGTGCCGATACCGAAGCTGACATTAATGCGGTCATGCAGCGCGCGGTACAGGTCAAGCGCCTTGGGCAGGGTCAGTCCGTCGGAGAAGACCAGTGTTTTGCCCTGCGGGTCGATGCCCAGTTTCTCATAGTGGGCGATGGCCTTCTCGGCCCATACCAACGGGTCGCCGGAGTCATGACGCAGACCGTCGAACAGCTTGGCGAAGTACAGATCGAAGTCCTGCAGGAAGCTGTCCATGCCAACCGTATCGGTCAGGGCGATCCCCAGCAGGCCACGGTATTCCTTGACCCAGCACTCCAGCGCCGCCTTCTGGCTGTCGATCAACCGAGGGCCTAGCTGCTGGTGGGCCATGAACCATTCGTGGGCCATGGTGCCCAGAGGCCGCAGTTCCAGCTCACGGGCCAGGTGCACGTTACTGGTGCCGACGAAACGGCCCGGGAAATCGTGCTTGAGGATGTTCACCACCTCTTCCTGCACGCGGTAGGAAAAACGCCGGCGGGTGCCGAAGTCGGCTACCTGGAAGCCCGCCAGCTCGTCGGCGGTGGCCTCGCCCTTGAGCCAGTCGAGCTTGCGGTACAGCTGCTCGCGCACCTGCTCGATGACCACTTCGCGGTAACGGTAGCGGTTGCGGACTTCCGAGACGATGGCCAGCAGCGGAATCTCGTAAAGGATCACGTGCAGCCAGGGGCCGCGCACCCGGATCGCCAACTGACCGGCCGCGTCGGTACCGACGTGCACGTAACGCATGTTGAAGCGGAACAGGCTGAGGAAGCGGATGAAGTCAGCCTTGATGAAGGGAATCTTCTCCAGATAGGCCAGTTGATCCGGGGTGATCGAGGTGTTGACCAGTTGCTCGATCTGGTAGCGGATCTCCGCCAGGTAAGGCGTCAGATCCTCGTTGCTGCGGCAACGGAACTCCCATTCCACTTCGGCGTTGGGGTAGTTGTGCAGCACCGCCTGCATCATGGTCAGCTTGTAGAAGTCGGTATCCAGCAGATTCTGGATGATGCTGGGGGCGAATACGCTCTCACTCATGGTCGTTCTCCTCGAGGCGGGCCAACTCGTTGTCGAGCGCTCCGCTGTCGGCGCAGATGATGATGCCCTGCGCGCGCATCTGGTCGATGGCTTGCGTTGCGCCGGCTTCGGAAATGGCCCGGCAAGCCGGAAGATACAGCAACACCTGGAAGCCGGCGCCGCGCAATTGCAATGCGGTGTTCTGTACGCAGAAATCCAGGGCCAGGCCGCCGACCACCACCGCCTTCACGCCGGCGACCTTCAGGTATTCGATGACGCCCGTACTGCGCTTGCCGGCCAGGTCGTGAAAGCAGGCGCCGTAGGGGTGCAGATCGGGCTCGACGCCCTTCCAGACGAAGAAGTCGTAGTCGATCGGTGCAGGCAGTTCGTCCAGCAGCTCGAAGCCAGGCGTACCCGGTACGCAGTGGCTGACCCAGGTCAGGTCGGCGTTGGCATGGCTCAGGGGCTGGAGCATCTGCTCATGACGCGCCACCACCCAGATGGCGTTGCGGGCATGGGCGTCCTTGCTGCCCAGACGCAGGGTGCCACGACGCGCCATGTCGTTGAGCGGCGCGGCGATCTCATGGCCGCCTGCCACAGGCAACTCATCGGGGCACAGGCTGGTGAAGCCCTTTTGTGCATCGACATCGAACGTGGCGATCTTCATCTGACACCTCCTGCTGGTGGAGCCGCATCGCTGCGGGGTGGACACATATTCCACCAGGTGTATTATATCTGTCAACACCTGCTCACGAGGAGATTCGCGATGCTGTCGTCATCACTCCAGACCTTCGCCGCGGCCAGCGCCCAGCCAACGCCGCAACACTTCGCCATGGCCATATACGGTGGCGCCTTCGATCCGCCCCACGCCGGCCATGCCAGCGTCATCCAGCGCGCGCTGGACGTCGCGGATCGAGTGGTGGTGGTGCCCAGCTACCGGCACGCCGATGCCAAGCGCATGGCGGACTTCGCGCTGCGTTGTACCTGGGTCGAACGGCTGGCGGAGCGCTTCGGCGATCGCGTGATGTGCTCTGCCGTGGAGCGCCAACTGGGTGCTGACGGCAACGTGATCTACAGCTACGACCTGATGAACCACATCGCCCAACAGCATCAGTTGCCAGCGCATTGCCTGGCACTGGTGATCGGCGAGGACAACCTCACCCGCCTGACCACCTTTTACCGGGCAGCGGAACTACGCGAGCGATTCGGGCTGCTGGTGGCGAATGAGGAGATGACCGTGCACAGCAGCGCGATTCGCGCGATGATCGCTGCCGGGCAAAGCATTCCGGATGCATGGCAACTGCCGGAAATCCAGCCCGACATGACGATTTACAGGAGGGCCATGTGAGTTCTGTAGAAGTACTGGCGAGTGTCGACCTGATCGCCCTGCGCATGGATGCCGAGAGCCGGCAGCTACACCTTTTGCTGCACCGTCGCGAGCGCCAGCCCTTCATCGGGCAATGGGCGCTGCCTGGGGTGATCGTCAATGGCAGCACCCGCGACGCGAACCTGGAGGCGGCGGCCCATCGCGTGCTGCGCGACAAGGCCCAGGTCGTGCCACGGCACCTGGAGCAGGTTGGCACCGAAGGCAGCGCCAACCGTGATCCACGGGGCTGGTCAATGAGCACCTACTACTTGGCGTTGCTGCCCCCGGACACTGAAACGGCCGATGAAGGCCTGCGTTTCGTGCCGCTGCAGGAGGTGCTGGCCGGGAACATCGCCCTGCCCTTCGACCACGGGGACCTGGTGCGCCTCAGCCTGGAAAGACTGGCGGGCAAATCGGTGTATACCAGCCTGCCCCTGTACCTGACCGCGCCACGCTTCACCGTGCTCGATGCCCTGAATGCCGCCCAAGCCTGCCTGGGCACGACAATCAACAACACCTCGTTGCGCAAACGCCTGGAGCGGATGAAGGAAGCCGGCTGGATTCGCGACACCGGGGAGAAAAACTTCCCGAAAATGGGCCGCCCTCAGCAGCTGTGGGAGCTGACCGAACAGGCCGAGGGCGTGTTCGTGTTTGACCGGAGTTTGTTGGCGGATCGCACAGGTATTTGATATCGCTGCTCGGAGCGACTGCGATGCTGCTGTTATGAAGGGCAGCAGAAGGCGAAAGCCGCCGTTCGCCGATCCACCGTGGGAGCGCGCCATGCGCGCGAAAAATCGCGGGCATGGCCCACTCCCACGGATACGGCGCCGATGACCGCTTTTACCTTTTCTGATCGTTCCTCACGCTCCGCGTGGGAATGCCTGCCGGGACGCTCTACGTCCGATGTCGAGGCCCGGCGGACGCAGAGCGCCCTGGATGGGCTCCCACGCTGGAGCTGTGGGAGCCATCAATAGCCGCCGTTCACCGATCCACCGTGGGAGCGCGCCATGCGCGCGAAAAATCGCGGGCATGGCCCGCTCCCACGGATACGGAGCCGATGACCGCTCTTGCCTTTTCCTGATCGTTCCTCACGCTCCGCGTGGGAATGCCTGCAGGGACGCTCTGCGTCCGA
>NZ_JARVSV010000038.1:0-116892 GCF_030209025.1 Pseudomonas sp. MEJ086 | reverse complement strand
CCAAGTTCGAAGCTGAAGTGTACGTTCTGTCCAAAGAAGAAGGTGGTCGTCACACTCCGTTCTTCAAAGGCTACCGTCCTCAGTTCTACTTCCGTACCACTGACGTGACCGGTTCGTGCGAACTGCCGGAAGGCGTTGAGATGGTAATGCCGGGCGACAACATCAAAATGGTTGTCACCCTGATCAAGCCGATCGCGATGGAAGACGGCCTGCGCTTCGCAATTCGCGAAGGTGGTCGTACCGTTGGTGCTGGCGTGGTTGCCAAGATCGTCGAGTAATCGTCTGATCTGATTCAAAAAGAGCCCCCGCAATGCGGGGGCTTTTTTATGGGCGCTATCTTCATTGGTTATTTTCTAACCGGGTTGACACCCTCTAGGGTCGTCTATAGAATCACGCCTCCTTTTAACGGGCGTATTGCGCCCGTTGACAGGGACTCGCAGCTTGGAATCTGAGGTCAAAATGCAAAACCAACAAATCCGTATACGGTTGAAGGCTTTTGACCATCGCCTGATCGATCAATCAACCCAGGAAATCGTGGAAACCGCGAAACGTACTGGTGCTCAGGTGCGTGGTCCGATTCCTCTGCCAACTCGCAAAGAGCGGTTCACCGTTCTGACTTCGCCACACGTCAACAAAGACGCGCGCGATCAGTTCGAAATCCGTACTCATAAGCGCGTACTGGACATCGTCCAGCCAACGGATAAAACCGTTGATGCTCTTATGAAGCTCGATCTTGCGGCTGGCGTGGAAGTGCAGATCAGCCTCGGCTAAAACCTGGCGGTTTTAGTCGTGTAACGCTCTGAAATGGGCGGCCATAGCGGGTGAAAGCCCCGTACACTCATGAGGTTACAACATGACTATTGGTGTAGTCGGTCGTAAATGCGGCATGACCCGTATTTTCACCGAAGAAGGTGTCTCCATTCCGGTTACGGTCATCGAGATCGAACCGAATCGCGTCACCCAGTTTAAAACTGAAGAGTCCGATGGCTATCGCGCAGTGCAAGTCACTGTGGGTGAGCGTCGCGTTTCTCGTGTCAGCAAGGCTCAAGCCGGTCACTTCGCCAAGGCGAACGTCGCGGCAGGTCGTACCGTTCTGGAATTCCGTCTTGAAGAAGGCGACTACCAGGCTGGCGATCTGATCAACGCTGAAATCTTCCAAGCTGGTCAACTGGTCGACGTGACCGGTCAGTCCAAAGGTAAAGGCTTTGCCGGTACCATCAAGCGTTGGAACTTCCGCGGCCAAGACAATACCCACGGTAACTCCGTGTCCCACCGCGTTCCGGGTTCGATTGGCCAGTGCCAGACTCCGGGTCGTGTCTTCAAGGGCAAGAAAATGTCCGGTCACATGGGTGCTGAGCGCGTGACTGTGCAGTCCCTGGAAGTAGTGCGCGTGGATGCTGAACGCAACCTGCTGCTGGTCAAGGGTGCCGTTCCTGGCGCTACTGGCGGCAACCTGGTTGTACGTCCGGCTGCCAAGGCTCGCGGTTAAGGGGAAGCTGACATGCAATTAAATGTAAATGGCGCTCAAGCGATCGAAGTCTCTGATGCGACTTTCGGTGGCGACTACAACGAGACCCTGGTTCACCAAGCAGTCGTAGCCTACATGGCTGGCGGCCGTCAGGGCAGCAAACAGCAGAAGACTCGTTCCGACGTTTCCGGTGGCGGCAAGCGCCCGTGGCGTCAGAAGGGTACTGGCCGTGCGCGTGCTGGTACCACTCGTGGCCCGATCTGGCGTGGCGGTGGTGTGACCTTCGCAGCTCGTCCGCAGAACCATGATCAGAAGCTGAACAAGAAGATGTATCGCGCAGCGATCCGTTCGATTCTTGCTGAGCTGGTCCGTAGCGACCGTCTGGTAGTGGTCGAAGACTTCGCTGTCGAAGCTCCGAAAACCAAAGAACTGCTGGGCAAGCTGAACGACATGGGTCTGACTGACGTTCTGATCGTGTCCGATGCCGTTGATCAAAATCTGTACCTGGCTGCTCGCAACCTGCCACACGTCGACGTTCGTGACGTGCAGGGTTCCGATCCGGTCAGTCTGATCGCGTATGAAAAGGTGCTGGTCACCGTTTCTGCCGTGAAGAAATTCGAGGAGCTGCTGGGATGAACCAGGAACGCGTATTCAAAGTGCTGCTTGGCCCGCACATCTCCGAGAAGGCCACGACTCTGGCAGACAAGAAAAGCCAGTTCGTTTTCAAGGTTGCAACTGACGCAACCAAGCTGGAAATCAAGAAGGCCGTCGAAAGCCTGTTCAGCGTGAAGGTTCAGCATGTCACTACTCAGAACGTTCTGGGTAAGAGCAAGCGCACCGCTCGCGGTCTGGGCAAGCGTAACGACTGGAAGAAGGCGATCATCTCCCTTCAGCCAGGCCAGGATCTCGATTTCGCCACCAGCAGTGCTGAGTAAGGAAGGGGTGCATCATGGCAATCGTTAAATGCAAACCGACTTCCCCGGGCCGCCGTTTTGTGGTCAAGGTGGTCAATCAGGAGCTGCACAAAGGCGCTCCTCATGCTCCACTGCTCGAGAAGAAGTCGAAGACTGGCGGTCGTAACAACAACGGCCGTATCACTACCCGTCATATCGGTGGTGGTCACAAGCAGCACTATCGTCTGGTCGATTTCCGTCGCAACGACAAAGATGGCATTCCAGCCACTGTCGAGCGCGTTGAATATGACCCGAACCGTACCGCGCACATCGCTCTGCTGAAATATGCAGATGGTGAGCGTCGTTACATCATCGCACCGAAAGGTGTGAGCGCCGGCGATCAGCTGGTTGCTGGTTCGATGGCGCCGATCAAGGCTGGTAACAGCCTGCCGCTGCGTAACATTCCGGTTGGTTCGACCGTTCACGGTATCGAGCTGAAGCCGGGCAAAGGTGCTCAAATCGCTCGTTCCGCTGGTGCTTCGGCTCAGCTGATCGCTCGTGAAGGCGTCTACGTCACCCTGCGTCTGCGCAGCGGTGAAATGCGTAAAGTGCTGGCCGAATGCCGCGCGACCCTGGGTGAAGTCTCGAACTCCGAGCACAGCCTACGTTCGCTGGGTAAAGCTGGTGCCAAACGCTGGCGTGGCGTTCGCCCGACCGTTCGTGGTGTTGCCATGAACCCGGTCGACCACCCACACGGTGGTGGTGAAGGTCGTACCTCTGGTGGTCGTCATCCGGTGTCTCCATGGGGCTTCCCGACTAAGGGCGCGAAGACTCGTGGTAACAAACGCACCGACAACATGATCGTCCGTCGTCGCAAGTAACTAGAGGGATACGACAGTGCCACGTTCTCTGAAAAAAGGTCCTTTTATCGATCTTCACCTACTGAAGAAGGTCGAAGTGGCAGCAGAAAAGAACGATCGCAAGCCGGTGAAAACCTGGTCGCGCCGTTCGATGATTCTGCCGCAGATGGTCGGTCTGACCATCGCCGTGCATAACGGTCGTCAACACGTCCCAGTTCTCGTGAACGAAGACATGGTCGGCCACAAACTGGGCGAATTTGCCGGCACCCGTACCTATCGTGGGCACGTGGCTGACAAGAAAGCCAAGCGTTAAGGGGTAAGGAAATGGAAGTAGCCGCTAAGTTGTCGGGCGCTCGCATCTCCGCCCAGAAAGCCCGCTTGGTCGCCGACCAGATTCGCGGGAAGAAGGTGGGCGAAGCGCTCAACCTGCTGGCTTTCAGCAGTAAGAAAGCCGCTGAAATCATCAAGAAAGTGCTGGAGTCGGCTGTAGCCAACGCCGAGCACAACGAAGGCGCAGACGTTGATGACCTGAAGGTCAGCACCGTTTTCGTCAACGAGGGGCGTTCGCTTAAGCGCATCATGCCGCGTGCCAAAGGCCGCGCTGATCGCATCGTCAAGCGGTCTTGCCATATCACTGTCAAGGTTGCGGACAAGTAACGGAGTCGATCAGATGGGTCAGAAAGTACATCCCACTGGCATACGCCTGGGAATCGTCAAGGAACACACCTCCGTCTGGTATGCAGACGGCCGGACTTATGCGGACTACCTGTTCGCTGATCTGAAGGTGCGTGCATATCTCCTCGACAAACTAAAAAGCGCGTCCGTAAGCCGTGTCGACATCGCTCGCCCGGCCCAAACCGCACGCATCACCATCCACACCGCTCGTCCAGGTATCGTTATCGGGAAGAAAGGTGAGGATGTTGAGAAGCTGCGTCAGGACCTGACCAAGCAAATGGGTGTGCCTGTGCACATCAATATCGAAGAGATCCGTAAACCGGAGCTCGACGGTATGCTGGTTGCGCAGAGCGTAGCTCAGCAGCTGGAGCGTCGTGTGATGTTCCGTCGCGCCATGAAGCGCGCTGTACAGAACGCCATGCGTATTGGTGCCAAGGGCATCAAAATCCAGGTGAGCGGTCGTCTTGGTGGTGCGGAAATCGCACGTACCGAATGGTATCGCGAAGGTCGTGTGCCGTTGCACACCCTGCGTGCCGATATCGACTATGCCACGTACGAAGCGCACACCACTTATGGTGTGATCGGTGTCAAGGTTTGGATCTTCAAAGGTGAGGTCATCGGTGGCCTCAAGGAAGAACTGAAACCGCAAGCACCTGCGCCTCGTAAAAAAGCTGCTAAGTAAGGGGTACGCCACATGTTGCAACCAAAGCGTACGAAGTTCCGCAAGCAGATGACCGGCCACAACCGTGGCTTGGCTCAACGCGGTAGCAAAGTCAGCTTCGGCGAGTTCGCGCTGAAGTCTGTTGCCCGCGGTCGTCTCACCGCCCGTCAGATCGAGTCCGCTCGTCGTGCTCTGACTCGTCACGTTAAGCGTGGCGGGAAGATCTGGATTCGCGTGTTCCCTGACAAGCCTGTTACCAAGAAGCCTCTCGAAGTGCGGATGGGTAAAGGGAAGGGTAGCGTCGAGTATTGGGTAGCCCAGATCCAGCCAGGCAAAGTCCTGTATGAGATCGAAGGCGTTTCCGAAGAGTTGGCGCGTGAGGCTTTCGCCCTGGCTGCTGCAAAGCTGCCGCTCGCCACCACTTTTGTTAAGCGGACGGTGATGTGATGAAAGCGAATGAACTTCGTGAAAAATCAGCACAGCAGCTGAACGAGCAACTGCTCGGCCTGCTGCGCGACCAGTTCAATCTGCGTATGCAGAAAGCAACTGGCCAGTTGGGGCAGTCTCACCTGCTCTCGCAAGTTAAACGCGACATCGCTCGTGTGAAAACTGTGCTCAACCAGCAGGCAGGTAAGTGATCATGGCTGAAGCCGAAAAAACAGTCCGTACGCTGACCGGCCGTGTTGTCAGCGACAAGATGGACAAGACCATCACCGTTCTGATCGAGCGTCGCGTTAAGCACCCGATCTACGGTAAATATGTCAAGCGTTCGACCAAGCTGCACGCTCACGACGAAACCAATCAGTGCAAGATCGGCGACAAAGTTTCGATTACCGAAACGCGTCCGCTGGCCAAGACCAAGTCTTGGGCACTGGTTGAAGTTCTCGAACGCGCAGTGGAAGTCTAAGGGCTAGGGGTCGGAGAAATTATATGATTCAGACTCAATCCATGCTCGATGTGGCCGACAACAGTGGTGCACGCCGCGTCATGTGCATCAAGGTGCTGGGTGGCTCGCATCGCCGCTACGCTGGCATCGGCGACATCATCAAGGTCACCGTCAAAGAAGCAATTCCGCGCGGTAAAGTGAAGAAAGGTCAGGTCATGACCGCAGTGGTCGTTCGTACCCGTCACGGCGTTCGCCGTGCCGATGGTTCGATCATCCGCTTCGACGGCAACGCTGCTGTTCTGCTGAACAACAAGCAAGAGCCGATCGGTACCCGTATCTTCGGGCCAGTGACCCGTGAACTTCGTACTGAGAAGTTCATGAAGATCGTCTCGCTCGCCCCTGAAGTGCTTTAAGGAGATCCGACATGCAAAAGATTCGTCGTGACGACGAGATCATCGTGATCGCCGGCAAAGACAAAGGTAAGCGCGGTAAGGTGCTCAAGGTTCTCGCTGACGACCGTCTGGTCGTCGGTGGCATCAACCTGGTGAAGCGTCATACCAAGCCGAACCCGATGTCGGGCGTTCAAGGCGGTATCGTCGAGAAAGAAGCGCCACTGCACGCTTCCAACGTTGCCATTTTCAATGGCGAAACCAACAAGGCTGATCGCGTTGGTTTCAAAGTTGAAGACGGCAAGAAAATTCGTGTCTTCAAGTCCACCCAGAAGCCGGTTGGCGCTTGAGAATCATAGGTAAAACACCATGGCACGACTGAAAGAGATTTACCGGAAGGAAATCGCCCCCAAGCTGAAGGATGAACTGAAGCTTGGTAACGTGATGGAAGTTCCGCGCATCACCAAGATCACCCTGAACATGGGCCTGGGCGAAGCGATCGGTGACAAGAAAATCATCGAACACGCAGTTGCCGACCTCGAGAAGATCACCGGTCAGAAAGTCGTCGTGACTTATGCCCGCAAGTCGATCGCTGGTTTCAAGGTTCGTGAAGGCTGGCCGATCGGCGTCAAGGTCACTCTGCGTCGCGAGCGTATGTACGAGTTCCTGGATCGTCTGCTGTCCATCTCCCTGCCGCGCGTGCGTGACTTCCGCGGCCTGAATGCCAAGTCCTTCGATGGCCGTGGCAACTACAGCATGGGCGTGAAAGAGCAGATCATCTTCCCGGAAATCGATTACGACAAGATCGATGCGCTGCGTGGTCTGGACATCACTCTGACCACTACTGCCCGTACGGATGACGAAGGCCGCGCACTGCTGCGTGCTTTCAAATTCCCGTTCCGCAACTGATTGGAGTAGGAACATGGCCAAGACGAGCATGAAAAACCGCGAGCTGAAGCGTCAGCGCACGGTTGCCAAGTACGCCAAAAAGCGTGCTGAGCTGAAAGCTACCATCGTCAATCCGGAAACCTCTCCGGAAGCGCGTTGGGAAGCCCAGGTCGCACTGCAGAAGCAACCCCGTGATGCCAGCGCCTCGCGCCTGCGCAACCGCTGCCGTATCACTGGCCGCCCGCACGGTGTCTTCCGCAAGTTCGGTCTGTCGCGCATCAAGCTGCGTGAAGCAGCCATGCGTGGCGACGTACCAGGTCTGGTCAAGGCCAGCTGGTAAACCGCTGCGGCGTACGCCGGAGTTAGCTCCGGCGTACAAGCAATATGCATCAAGCCCCTTTTGGGGCTTGATTCATTTTTGATCAGTCTCTAGAATGCCCGGCTCGCCCGAGTCCGGATTTCCGTGAGTTCTGGTGATTCTTAGCCGAGAGGCTAATTCTTTTTGTATCAGGAGCGTCTAGCCCATGAGTATGCAGGACCCGTTAGCGGACATGCTAACTCGTATCCGTAATGCCCAGATGGCTGAAAAGTCCGTCGTAAGCATGCCTTCTTCTACCCTGAAGGTGGCTGTAGCCAAAGTTCTGAAAGACGAAGGTTATATTGCGGGTTATCAGATCAGCGGCGAAGCAAAGCCGCAGCTGTCCATCGAGCTGAAGTACTTCGAAGGCCGTCCGGTTATCGAAGAAGTCAAGCGCGTCAGCCGTCCCGGCCTTCGCCAGTACAAATCCGTCGATGATCTGCCGAAAGTTCGCGGCGGTCTCGGTGTTTCCATCGTCTCCACCAACAAAGGTGTGATGACGGACCGCGCTGCGCGCGCTGCCGGTGTCGGCGGCGAAGTGCTTTGCACTGTGTTCTAAGGGGGGATAAGCATGTCTCGCGTTGCTAAGAACCCCGTCAAGCTGCCTGCTGGTGTAGAGATCAAACTCGCCGGTCAGCAGCTTTCGGTGAAGGGTGCCAAGGGCACTCTGGAACTGAACGTTCACTCGTCCGTTGAAGTTCTGCAGGAATCCGGTGAGCTGCGTTTCGCTGCTCGCAACGGCGACCAGCAGACTCGTGCGATGGCTGGTACTACCCGTGCACTGGTTAACAACATGGTCATCGGCGTAAGCCAAGGCTTCGAGCGCAAGCTCCAGCTGGTCGGTGTTGGTTACAAGGCACAGGCCAAGGGCCAGGTCCTCAATCTGGCGTTGGGCTTCTCTCACCCTATCGACTATCAACTGCCGGAAGGCGTTGTGGCCGAAACCCCGAACCAGACCGAGATCCTTATCAAGGGTGTCGATAAGCAGCTGGTTGGTCAGGTTGCCGCGGAGATTCGTGACTTCCGCCGTCCTGAACCTTACAAGGGCAAAGGTGTTCGTTACGCTGACGAAGTCGTCCGCCGTAAAGAAGCCAAGAAGAAGTAAGGGGCTAGGAAATGACCGACAAAAAAGTTACTCGTCTGCGTCGCGCTCGCAAAGCACGCCTGAAAATGCACGAACTCGAAGCCGTGCGTCTCTGCGTGTATCGCTCTTCGCAGCACATCTATGCCCAGGTCATCTCGGCCGACGGCAGCAAGGTTCTGGCCAGCGCCTCTACCTTGGACAAAGCACTGCGTGACAGCGCCACTGGCAACGTCGACGCGGCCAAGAAAGTTGGTGAGCTGGTTGCCGAGCGCGCGAAAGCCGCTGGTGTGACTCAGGTTGCATTCGACCGTTCTGGCTTCAAGTACCACGGCCGCGTCAAGGCGCTGGCTGATGCTGCTCGTGAAGGCGGGCTGGAGTTCTAAGTTATGGCAAATAACGACCAAAAGCGCGACGAAGGCTATATCGAGAAGCTGGTTCAGGTGAACCGCGTTGCCAAGACCGTTAAAGGCGGCCGTATCTTCACCTTCACCGCGTTGACCGTGGTTGGTGATGGTAAGGGTCGTGTAGGTTTCGGCCGTGGCAAGTCCCGTGAAGTGCCGGCTGCTATCCAGAAGGCTATGGAAGCTGCTCGTCGCAACATGATCCAAGTTGATCTGAACGGCACCACTCTGCAGTACGCAATGAAGTCCGCCCATGGCGCTTCCAAGGTGTACATGCAGCCTGCTTCCGAAGGTACCGGCATCATCGCTGGTGGCGCCATGCGTGCCGTCCTGGAAGTCGCTGGTGTTCAGAACGTTCTGGCCAAGTGCTACGGCTCTACCAACCCTGTGAACGTGGTTCATGCCACTTTCAAAGGTCTGAAGGCTATGCAGTCTCCGGATTCGGTTGCAGCCAAGCGTGGCAAGAGTGTCGAGGAGATTCTCTAACCATGGCTAACACTGTCAAAGTGACTCTGATCAAGAGCACCAATGGCCGTCTGGCCAATCATAAAGCCTGCGTCAAGGGTCTCGGCCTGCGTCGCATCAATCATACCGTCGAAGTTCTGGATACTCCGGAAAACCGCGGCATGATCAACAAGGCTTATTACCTTCTCCGTGTGGAGGGTTGATCCATGTACCTGAACGATTTGAGTCCAGCGCCGGGTTCCCGCCGCGAGAAGCACCGTCCGGGCCGTGGTATCGGTAGTGGTTTGGGCAAGACCGGTGGCCGTGGCCACAAAGGTCAGACCTCCCGCTCCGGTGGCACCATTGCTCCGGGTTTCGAAGGCGGCCAGCAGCCTCTGCACCGTCGTCTTCCCAAGTTCGGTTTCGTGTCTCTGAAAGCTATGGATCGCGCAGAAGTGCGTACTTCCGAGCTGAACAAGATCGAAGGCGACGTAGTTACTCTGCAAGCGCTGAAGGATGCCAACCTGATTAATCAAAACGTACAGCGTGTGAAAGTCATGCTGTCCGGTGAGATTACTCGTGCGGTCACCCTTAAAGGTATCGCCGCCACCAAAGGTGCGCGCGCGGCTATCGAAGCAGCTGGCGGTAAGTTCGAGGAATAAATGGCTAAGCAAGGTGCTCTCTCTGCGCTGGCTGGTGGCGGGTTGTCCGAGCTCTGGGCTCGTCTGCGCTTTCTGTTCATGGCGATCATCGTCTATCGAATCGGTGCGCATATCCCAGTTCCAGGCATTAACCCGGATCGTCTAGCTGATCTGTTCCGACAGAATGAGGGGACCATTCTTAGCTTGTTCAACATGTTTTCCGGCGGCGCGCTGGAGCGGATGAGCATCTTTGCATTGGGGATCATGCCGTACATCTCGGCATCGATCATCATGCAGCTGATGACCGCCGTCAGCCCGCAGCTGGAGCAGTTGAAGAAGGAAGGTGAGGCTGGTCGTCGCAAGATCAGTCAATACACCCGCTACGGCACCTTGATCCTGGCGTTCGTCCAAGCTATCGGCATGTCCGTTGGCCTGGCGAGCCAGGGTGTAGCGTTTTCGGTCGATTTCGGCTTCCACTTCGTTGCAGTCACCACCTTCGTGGCCGGTGCGATGTTCATGATGTGGTTGGGCGAGCAAATCACCGAGCGCGGTGTTGGCAACGGTATTTCGATGCTGATTTTTGCGGGCATCGTAGCCGGTCTGCCGTCGGCGATCGGGCAGTCTTTCGAGTCTGCTCGTCAGGGCGATATCAATATCTTCGCCCTCATCGCCATCGGTTTGCTGGCAGTAGCGATTATCGGTTTCGTGGTGTTCATTGAGCGTGGCCAGCGTCGCATTGCGGTGCACTACGCCAAGCGTCAGCAGGGCCGCAAGGTCTTCGCTGCGCAGACCAGCCACTTGCCGTTGAAGGTGAACATGGCGGGCGTAATCCCGGCCATCTTCGCCAGCAGCCTTCTGTTGTTCCCGGCCTCGCTGGGTGCCTGGTTTGGTCAGTCCGAAGGTATGGGCTGGCTGCAGGATATTTCGCAGGCTATCGCTCCTGGTCAGCCGTTGAACATTTTGCTGTTTAGTGCAGGGATCGTTTTCTTCTGCTTCTTCTACACAGCGCTGATGTTCAACCCGAAAGACGTAGCGGAAAACCTGAAGAAGTCCGGTGCCTTTATTCCGGGTATCCGTCCCGGTGAGCAGTCCGCACGCTATATCGATGGCGTTCTGACTCGCTTGACCATGTTCGGTGCTCTGTACATGACGGCCGTATGCTTGTTGCCCCAGTTCCTGGTGGTGGCGGCCAACGTACCGTTCTACCTTGGCGGGACCTCGTTGCTGATCGTGGTAGTGGTTGTGATGGACTTCATGTCGCAAGTACAATCGCACCTCGTTTCGCACCAGTACGAATCCCTGATGAAGAAAGCCAACCTGAAGGGCTACGGCAGCGGCATGCTCCGCTGAAGTGTCCATAAGGTTCGAGGAGTTGGTGATGAAAGTTCGTGCATCGGTGAAAAAGCTGTGCCGTAACTGCAAAATTATTCGCCGTGAAGGTGTTGTGCGAGTGATTTGCAGCGCGGAACCGCGTCACAAACAGCGCCAAGGCTGAGTGTGATCGAAGCTATAAGCCCGGCAGCTAGTGCGCTGCCGGGTTGATTATTTGTTTCTACAGCGATAATATCTCGCGCCCCATTTCTTGGCTTCCGGGGCGTAGGTAGCTGTCAATTGGAGTTCCACTGAATGGCCCGTATTGCAGGCGTTAACATTCCGGATAACAAGCACACTGTTATCTCGCTGACCTACATCTTTGGTGTCGGTCGCACTACTGCACAGAAAATCTGTGCTGCTACCGGTGTAAACCCGGCAGCAAAGATCAAGGATCTCTCTGACGAGCAGATCGAGCAGCTGCGTGGTGAAGTCGCCAAGGTTAATACCGAGGGTGATCTGCGCCGTGAAGTGAACATGAAAATCAAGCGCTTGATGGATCTGGGCTGCTACCGCGGTCTGCGTCATCGTCGCGGCCTCCCGGTTCGCGGTCAGCGTACCAAGACCAACGCGCGTACCCGTAAGGGCCCGCGTAAGCCGATCCGCAAGTAATCGCGTTCGCGAATCGACAGGAATTTAGTCATGGCAAAACCTGCTGCTCGTACTCGTAAGAAAGTCAAGAAGACGGTGGTTGATGGCATCGCCCACATCCACGCTTCTTTCAACAACACCATCGTGACCATTACCGACCGTCAAGGTAACGCCCTGTCCTGGGCTACCTCCGGTGGTTCGGGTTTCCGCGGTTCTCGCAAGTCCACCCCGTTCGCTGCCCAGGTGGCTGCTGAGCGTGCTGGTCAAGCTGCGCTGGAATACGGCCTGAAGAACCTCGACGTAAACGTCAAGGGCCCAGGTCCGGGTCGTGAGTCCGCAGTCCGTGCTCTTAACGGTTGCGGTTACAAGATCGCCAGCATCACCGATGTGACGCCCATCCCGCATAACGGGTGCCGTCCTTCGAAGAAGCGTCGCGTGTAATCAGGAGACAGTGAGAAATGGCTCGTTACATTGGTCCCAAATGCAAACTGTCTCGTCGTGAAGGCACAGATCTTTTCCTGAAAAGCGGCGTTCGCGCTCTGGAATCGAAGTGCAACATCGAAGCAGCCCCAGGTATCCACGGCCAGCGCCGTGGCCGTCAGTCCGACTACGGCACCCAGCTGCGCGAGAAGCAAAAAGTTCGTCGTATCTATGGCGTCCTCGAGCGTCAATTCAGCGGTTATTACAAAGAAGCTGCCGGCAAGAAAGGCGCTACTGGTGAGAACCTGCTGCAACTGCTCGAATGCCGTCTGGATAACGTTGTTTACCGTATGGGCTACGGTGCTACCCGCGCCGAATCCCGTCAGCTGGTTTCGCACAAAGCGATCAGCGTCAACGGTAAGACTGTAAACGTACCGTCGTTCCAGGTTAAAGCTGGCGACGTGGTTGCAGTTCGTGAGAAATCGAAGAATCAGCTGCGCATCGTTCAAGCTCTCGAGCTGTGTGCCCAGCGTGGCCGCGTTGAATGGGTAGATGTAGATACCGAGAAGAAGTCTGGCGTTTTCAAAAGCGTCCCGGCTCGCGGTGATCTCTCCGCTGACATCAACGAAAGCCTGATTGTCGAGCTCTACTCCAAGTAAGGGCTAGAAAATAGGTGCATCCATGCAGATTTCGGTAAATGAGTTCCTGACCCCCCGCCACATCGATGTGCAGGTGGTCAGTCCGACCCGCGCCAAGATCACTCTCGAGCCTCTCGAGCGTGGTTTCGGCCATACCCTGGGCAACGCGCTGCGTCGCATCCTGTTGTCCTCCATGCCTGGCTGTGCAGTAGTCGAGGCCGAGATTGACGGTGTACTCCATGAGTACAGCGCCATCGAAGGTGTTCAGGAAGACGTAATTGAAATCCTGCTCAACCTTAAAGGTCTGGCAATCAAGCTGCACGGTCGAGACGAAGTTACACTGACTCTGGCGAAGAAGGGCTCTGGCGTCGTAACCGCTGCCGATATTCAGCTGGATCATGATGTTGAAATCGTCAACGGCGACCACGTTATCGCCAACCTGGCCTCCAATGGCGCGCTGAACATGAAGCTCGTAGTAGCTCGTGGTCGCGGCTATGAGCCAGCTGATTCGCGCCAGAGTGATGAAGACGAGAGCCGCAGCATTGGTCGCTTGCAGCTCGACTCTTCCTTCAGCCCGGTGCGTCGCGTGTCCTACGTGGTGGAAAACGCTCGTGTTGAGCAGCGTACCAACCTGGACAAACTGGTTATCGACCTCGAAACCAACGGTACCCTGGATCCTGAAGAGGCCATCCGTCGTGCTGCAACCATCCTGCAACAGCAGTTGGCTGCATTCGTCGACCTCAAAGGTGACAGTGAGCCTGTTGTAATCGAACAGGAAGACGAGATCGACCCGATCCTGCTTCGTCCGGTTGATGACCTGGAACTGACCGTTCGTTCGGCCAACTGCCTCAAGGCAGAAAACATCTACTACATCGGTGACCTGATCCAGCGCACCGAAGTAGAGCTGTTGAAAACGCCGAACCTGGGCAAGAAATCCCTGACTGAAATCAAGGACGTTCTGGCTTCCCGTGGTCTGTCCCTCGGTATGCGCCTCGACAACTGGCCGCCGGCAAGTCTGAAGAAAGACGATAAGGCGACTGCCTGATCGTCATCATCACCGAACGTGAAGTTTGGTAAGGAATTGAACCATGCGTCATCGTAAAAGTGGCCGTCACCTCAGCCGCACCAGCGCTCACCGCAAGGCCATGTTTCAAAACATGGCGGTATCGCTGTTCGAGCATGAGCTGATCAAAACTACTCTGCCGAAAGCCAAGGAACTGCGTCGCGTTGCCGAGCCGCTGATCACCCTGGCTAAAGAAGACAGCGTTGCCAACCGTCGTCTGGCGTTCGACCGTACTCGTTCGAAAGCCATCGTTGGCAAACTGTTCAACGATCTGGGCAAGCGCTACGCCACCCGTCAGGGCGGTTACCTGCGTATCCTCAAGTGCGGTTTCCGCGCTGGTGACAATGCCCCGATGGCTTATGTTGAGCTGGTTGACCGTCCGGTCGGCGGCGCAGTAGAAGCTGCCGAGTAAGGCATCGTTGCAAGAAAAACCGGGCTCAGGCCCGGTTTTTTTATGCCTAATTTTTAGTTAAAAACTATCGGTCTGTAAGGTCTTATTCATTTGAGAGTTCGCTACCGCTCGTCGATACTCAATGCCAATCCCGCTCAGTCGGGAACGATCAGGCCTGGTAAGGAGATAGATGATGAGTGAGAAGACCGAAGGTAAATGCCCTTTCTCGGGAAGCGCTTCCGAGACAACGCCGAAGCATACCGCTGGCGGTGGTACCGGTAATCGCGACTGGTGGCCGAACCAACTGCGTGTCGACCTGCTGCACCAGCATTCCTCCAAGTCTAACCCGTTGGGTGAGACGTTCAACTATGCCGAAGCCTTCCAATCGCTGGATTACGAAGCGCTGAAAAAAGATCTGCGCGCGTTGATGACCGACTCCCAGGACTGGTGGCCAGCTGACTTCGGCCACTATGGTCCGCAATTCATCCGTATGGCCTGGCACGCTGCCGGTACCTACCGTACTGGCGACGGCCGCGGCGGTGCCGGGCGTGGACAGCAGCGTTTCGCACCGCTCAACAGCTGGCCGGATAACGTCAACATCGACAAGTCGCGCCGCCTTCTGTGGCCGATCAAGCAGAAATATGGTCAGAAGATTTCCTGGGCCGACCTGTTGGTGCTCACCGGCAACGTCGCTCTGGAGACCATGGGCTTCCGTACGTTCGGCTTCGCTGGTGGGCGACAGGACACCTGGGAGCCGGATCAGGACGTCTATTGGGGTACCGAGAAGACCTGGCTGGGCGGCGATAACCGCTACGGCAAGGGCGCTGCAGGCCGTGATGACGATACCGGCGTGGTCGTGGCCGATGAAGAGCTGCATGGCCAGGAGCACGATCGTACCGACAGCCAGGGCCGCAACCTCGAGAATCCGCTCGCTGCCGTGCAGATGGGGCTGATCTACGTCAACCCGGAGGGCCCTGAGGGTAACCCCGATCCGCTCGCGGCAGCCCATGACATCCGCGAGACGTTCGCGCGCATGGCCATGAATGATGAAGAGACCGTCGCGCTGATCGCTGGCGGTCACACCTTCGGCAAGACCCATGGTGCTGGACCTGCGGACAACGTTGGTGCCGAGCCCGAGGCCGCCGGTCTCGAAGAGCAGGGTCTGGGTTGGGCCAGCTCGTTCGGTAGCGGGAAAGCCGGTGATGCGATCACCAGCGGTCTGGAAGTGACCTGGACGACCACGCCTGCGCAGTGGAGCAACAACTTCTTCGAGAACCTGTTCAAGTTCGAGTGGGAGCTGACCAAGAGCCCGGCGGGCGCCCACCAGTGGGTGGCCAAAGGCGCCGATGCGATCATCCCCGACGCTCATGATCCCTCGAAGAAGCGTCTGCCGACCATGTTGACCACCGACCTGTCGCTGCGCGTCGACCCAGCTTACGAGAAGATTTCGCGGCGTTTCCTGGATAACCCGCAGGCATTTGCCGAAGCCTTCGCTCGCGCATGGTTCAAGCTGACCCACCGTGACCTCGGTCCGAAATCGCGTTATCTGGGGCCGGAAGTGCCGAAGGAAGACCTGCTCTGGCAAGATCCTCTGCCGACTGTTCACCACCCGCTGATCGACGAGGCGGACGTCGCTGCGCTGAAGGCCCGCGTGCTGGCCTCCGGTCTGTCGGTCTCCGAACTGGTCGGCACGGCCTGGGCTTCGGCGTCCACCTTCCGTGGATCCGACAAGCGCGGCGGTGCCAACGGTGCACGCCTGCGCCTCGCACCGCAGAAGGATTGGGCTGCCAATCAGCCCGAGCAACTGGCCGGGGTTCTGGCGACGCTCGAGGGTATCCGTGGCGAGTTCAACCGCACCGCCACCGGCGGCAAGCAGGTCAGCCTGGCCGATCTGATCGTGCTGGCCGGTAATGCCGGTATCGAGCAGGCCGCCAGCCAGGCCGGTCACGCCGTCAACGTGCCGTTCTCGGCCGGGCGGGCGGATGCCTCGCAGGAGCAGACCGATGTCGAATCCTTCGCCGTGCTCGAGCCGATCGCCGACGGTTTCCGCAACTACCTCAAGGGGCGCTACAGCGTACCCGCCGAAGCGTTGCTGATCGACAAGGCGCAGCTGTTGACCTTGACCGCGCCTGAGTTGACCGTGCTGATCGGTGGCCTGCGCTCGATCAATATCAACGTGGGTGGTGCTGGCCACGGTGTGTTCACCGACAGGCCGGGGGCGCTGAGCAATGACTTCTTCGTCAACCTGCTCGACATGGGTACGGCGTGGAAGGCAGTGCCAGGCGACGCCAATCTGTACGAAGGGCGCGATCGCAAAAGCGGTGAGGTGAAGTGGACCGGCACGCGTGTCGATCTGGTGTTCGGCTCCAACGCCATCCTGCGCGCCCAGGCCGAAGTCTATGCCAGTGCCGATGCCCGCTTCATCGAAGACTTCGTGGCTGCCTGGACCAAGGTCATGAACCTCGACCGTTTCGACCTCGCCTGATTCCCGTCCGGGCGCTTGCGTCCGGCCTGGTGAGCCGCTGTAACCAACGCCTCCTCACGGGGGCGTTGTGCTTTTTACTTGACCGCGACGGATGATGGGTCGAGCATTCACCCATTCCATCCGCTGCACCAAGGATTTCCCCCCATGAAGGGCCACATCGAAGTCATCGATTACCTCAAAACCCTGTTGAAAGGCGAGCTGGCCGCGCGCGATCAGTACTTCATCCACTCGCGTCTATACGAGGACTGGGGTTTCACCAAACTCTACGAGCGCATCAATCACGAGATGGAAGAAGAGACTCAGCACGCCGACGCGCTGCTCAAGCGCATCATCTTCCTGGAAGGCGTGCCGGACATGGTTCCCGATGCCTTCACCTTCGGCCAGACAGTGCCCGATGCGCTGAAGCTGGACCTGGCCCTCGAGTATCAGGTGCGTGCAGCGTTGAGCAAGGGCATCGAGCTGTGCGAGCGCCATCAGGATTATCAGAGCCGCGACATCCTGCTGCTGCAGCTCAAGGACACCGAGGAAGATCACGCCTACTGGCTGGAGATTCAGCTGCAACTGATCGGCAAGCTGGGCCTGGAAAAGTACCTGCAAAGCCAGATGTAAGAATCGCGGCAAAAAAAAACGCCCCGCATCTGCGGGGCGTTTTCGTTTCAGGCCGCTGGGTCAGGCCCGATCACGCTCCAGCAGCGGCTTGAGGAAGTGCCCGGTATGCGATTGCGGCATTTCGGCGACTTCTTCGGGCGTGCCGACGGCAATGATCTGGCCACCCTTGGAACCGCCTTCCGGGCCGAGATCCACCAGCCAGTCGGCGGTCTTGATCACGTCGAGGTTGTGCTCGATCACCACCACGGTGTTGCCGTGATCGCGCAGGCGGTGCAGCACGTCCAGCAACTGCTGGATATCGGCGAAGTGCAGGCCGGTGGTCGGCTCGTCGAGGATGTACAGGGTCTTGCCGGTATCACGCTTGGACAGCTCGCGTGACAACTTGACCCGCTGCGCCTCGCCTCCGGACAGAGTAGTCGCCGACTGCCCCAGCTTGATGTACGAAAGGCCCACGTCCATCAGCGTCTGCAGCTTGCGCGCCAGTGCCGGTACTGCATCGAAGAAATCGCGGGCGTCCTCGATGGTCATCTCCAGCACTTCGTGGATGCTCTTGCCCTTGTACTTGATCTCCAGCGTCTCGCGGTTGTAACGCTTGCTCTTGCACACGTCGCAGGGCACGTAGATATCCGGCAGGAAGTGCATCTCCACCTTGATCAGGCCATCGCCCTGGCAGGCTTCGCAGCGCCCACCCTTGACGTTGAACGAGAAGCGCCCCGGGCCGTAACCCCGCGAGCGCGATTCGGGAACACCGGCGAACAGCTCGCGGATCGGCGTGAACAGCCCGGTATAGGTGGCCGGGTTGGAGCGCGGCGTACGACCGATGGGGCTTTGGTCGATGTCCACCACCTTGTCCAGATGCTGCAGGCCGTCGATGCTGTCGTGGGCCGCCGCTTCCAGCGTGGTGGCGCCGTTCAGTGCGGTGGCGCTGAGCGGGAATAGGGTGTTGTTGATCAGCGTCGACTTGCCCGAGCCCGATACACCGGTCACGCAGGTCAGCAGGCCGATGGGGATATCCAGGTTGACGTTCTGCAGGTTGTTGCCGCGGGCGCCCTTGATCTTCAGTGACAGCTTCTTGTTGCGCGGTGTGCGTTTGGCCGGCACGGCGATCTTGACCCGGCCGGACAGGTACTTGCCGGTTACCGAGTCCGGATGGGCCATGACTTCTTCTGCCGTGCCTTCGGCGACGATCCGGCCGCCGTGCACCCCTGCGCCCGGGCCGATGTCGACCACGTAGTCGGCCATGCGGATGGCGTCCTCATCGTGCTCGACCACGATCACCGTATTGCCGATATCGCGCAGGTGGCGAAGGGTGCCGAGCAGGCGCTCATTGTCGCGCTGGTGCAGGCCGATGGAGGGCTCGTCGAGGATGTACATGACGCCCACCAGGCCGGCGCCGATCTGGCTGGCCAGGCGAATGCGCTGCGCCTCACCACCGGACAGGGTGTCAGCGCTGCGATCCAGGGTCAGGTAGTCGAGGCCGACGTTGACCAGGAACTGCAGGCGTTCGCAGATTTCCTTGAGAATCTTGCTGGCGATCTCGCCACGTCGACCTTCCAGGGTCAGGCCCCCGAAGTAGTCGCTGGCCGAACCGATCGGCATGCCGGTCACCGCCGGCAGGGTCTTCTCGCCGACCCAGACGTGACGCGCTTCACGACGCAGGCGAGTGCCACGGCAGTCGGGGCAGGGCTGGGTGCTGAGGAACTTGGCCAGTTCTTCGCGCACGCTGGTCGACTCGGTCTCGCGATAGCGGCGCTCTAGGTTGGGCACGATGCCTTCGAACGGATGCGAGCGCTTGACGATGTCGCCCCGGTCGTTGAGGTACTTGAAGTCGACGTTCTGCGAGCCGCTACCACCGAGAATCACTTTCTGGTGGTCGTTGTCCAGCTCGCCGAAAGGCGTGTCCAGGCTGAAGCCGTAATGCGAGGCCAGCGAGCCGAGCATCTGGAAGTAGTAAACGTTGCGTCTGTCCCAGCCGCGTATCGCGCCTTCGGCCAGGGTCAGCTCGGCGTTGACCAGGCGCTTGGCATCGAAGAACTGCTTCACGCCCAGGCCATCGCAGGTCGGGCAGGCACCGGCCGGGTTGTTGAAGGAGAACAGCTTGGGTTCCAGCTCGCTGATCGAGTGGCCGCACACCGGACAGGCGAAGCGCGCGGAAAAGATGATCTCCTCACCGTCTTCGCCTTCCATGGGCGCGATCAGGGCCAGGCCATCGGCCAGCTTGAGTGCCGTCTCGAACGACTCGGCCAGGCGCTGCTGCAGATCGCCACGCGCCTTGAAGCGGTCGACCACGGCATCGATGCTGTGCTTCTTCTGCTTGTCGAGCTTCGGCAACTCATCCAGCTCATAGAGCTTGCCGTTGACCCGTACACGCACGAAGCCCTGGGCGCGCAGCTCGTCGAACACGGCCAAGTGCTCGCCCTTGCGCTCGCGAATCACCGGAGCCAGCAGCATCAGCTTGCTGCCTTCGGGCAGGGCGAGCACCTGGTCGACCATCTGGCTGACGGTTTGCGCTTCCAGTGGCAGATCGTGATCCGGGCAGCGCGGTTGGCCAGCGCGTGCATAGAGCAGGCGCAGGTAATCGTAGATCTCGGTGATGGTGCCGACCGTCGAGCGCGGGTTATGCGAGGTGGACTTCTGCTCGATGGAGATGGCCGGCGACAAGCCTTCGATGGTGTCGACGTCGGGCTTTTCCATCATCGACAGGAACTGCCGGGCATAGGCCGACAGCGACTCGACGTAACGGCGCTGACCCTCGGCATACAGAGTGTCGAACGCCAGGGATGACTTGCCCGAGCCGGACAGGCCGGTGATCACGATCAGCTTGTCGCGTGGCAGGGTCAGGTCGATGTTCTTCAGGTTGTGGGTGCGAGCACCCCGGATCAAAATCTTGTCCACAAGGAACCTCTAAAAGCTGCCTACGTTGTCATCGCTTCGTAAAAGAAAGGCTCTGGTCGCAGCCTCGCGTGGCGGGCGGATAAACCGCCGAGTATACGGGGGGCGACAGCCGTGCGGCAAAGCGCCGCTGCTGTGCCAGTAGGGTTTCGACTGGTAGAATCGCCCGCTTGTTTCAACAGGTTATCGACGATGCGCGATTCGCACAGCGAACGCATGAGTGGCGCGGAGACTCGGGCAGCCGGTGGGCTGGCACTGGTATTCGCATTCCGCATGCTGGGCATGTTCATGGTACTGCCGGTATTGGCTACCTATGGGCAAGAGCTCGCCGGTTCAACCCCGGCTCTGATCGGCCTGGCCATCGGCGCCTACGGCCTGACCCAGGCCTTTCTGCAGATTCCCTTCGGCGTGCTGTCCGATCGCATCGGTCGGCGACCGGTTATCTACTTCGGCCTCGTGGTGTTTGCCGCAGGCAGTCTGCTGGCGGCTAACGCCGACTCCATCTGGGGGGTGATCGCCGGTCGCGTGCTGCAGGGCGCCGGGGCGATTTCCGCGGCGGTGATGGCGCTACTGTCCGATCTGACCCGCGAACAGCACCGCACCAAGGCGATGGCCATGATCGGCATGAGCATCGGTCTGTCCTTCGCCGTTGCCATGGTGGTCGGGCCGCTGCTGACCCGGGCGTTCGGGTTGTCCGGCCTGTTCCTGGCCACTGGCGCCATGGCGCTGCTGGGGATAGTGATTGTCGCCGGCCTGGTGCCATCCAGCGCCGGGCCGCTGCAGCACCGTGAATCCGGGGTCGCCAAACAGGCGCTGTGGCCGACCCTCAAGCATCCTGACCTGCTGCGTCTGGACTTCGCCATCTTCGCATTGCACGCCATCCTGATGGCCAGCTTCATCGCTCTGCCGCTGGCTCTGGTGGAGCAGGGCGGCTTGCCCAAGGAGCAGCACTGGTGGGTGTACCTGACCGCACTGCTCGGTGGTTTTTTCCTGATGGTGCCATTCATCATCTACGGCGAGAAGAAGCGTCAGATGCGCCGTGTGCTGATCGGCTCGGTGATCGTCCTGCTTTGCTGTGAGCTGTATTTCTGGGCGTTCGGCCATGGTTTGCGCAATCTGGTGCTTGGCATCGTGGTGTTCTTCACCGCGTTCAACCTGTTGGAGGCCTCGCTGCCATCGCTGATCAGCAAGGTGGCGCCAGCAGGTGGCAAAGGCACCGCGATGGGGGTCTATTCGACCAGCCAGTTCCTCGGCTCGGCCCTGGGCGGCATCATGGGTGGCTGGCTGTATCAGCATCATGGTCTGCCCGGCGTGTTCGGTGGCTGTGCGCTGTTGACGCTTCTTTGGCTGGCCTTTGCTGTTACTATGCGCGAACCGCCGTATGTAACCAGCCTGCGTTTGCCGCTATCGACTGCGGCGTTACAGGAAGCAGGTCTGGCCGAGCGAATTCAGGCAGTGCCCGGAGTGGCGGATGCCGTCGTGGTGGCCGAAGAAGCCGCCATTTATGTGAAAGTGGATACCCAACAATTGGATCGCACGTCGCTGCAGCGCTTGATCGAAGCGGCGCCGGTGACGTGCTGAAAGTAGGAGAGCGTTATGGCCCGTGGGGTTAACAAAGTCATTCTGGTCGGTACCTGCGGACAGGATCCGGAAACGCGCTATCTGCCCAGCGGCAACGCCGTGACGAACCTGAGTCTGGCTACCAGCGAGCAGTGGACGGACAAGCAGACCGGGCAGAAGGTCGAAAAGACCGAGTGGCACCGTGTTTCGCTGTTCGGCAAGGTTGCGGAAATTGCCGGTGAGTATCTGCGCAAGGGTTCTCAGGTCTACATCGAGGGCAAGCTGCAGACCCGCGAGTGGGAAAAGGACGGTGTGAAGCGTTACACCACTGAAATCATCGTCGACATGCAGGGCACCATGCAGCTGCTTGGTGGCCGTCCGGACAACGCTGGCGGTGGCGACTCCGCCCCGCGTCAGTCGCGCCCGGCACCGCAGCGCGAGCCGCAGCAACAGGCTCCGCGCCAGTCCGCTCCGCAACAGCAGAAGCCGCAGCCGGCTCAGGACTACGACAGTTTCGATGACGATATTCCGTTCTGATCGTCAGCCGTGACAGCAAGAGGCCCCGCAATGCGGGGCCTTTTTCGTTTCGCTTGCTGCCAATTTCAGGCTGGGCTGAAGAAGCGTTTGCGCAGCAGGCCCTGGCAGATCCACAGCACCAGCGCGATGCTGATGCCGCACAGGTTGGCAAGAACGTCCAGCTGGCTGAATTCGCGACTAGGCTGGAAGTAGTGCTGCAGCCATTCCAGCAGCGGCGCCTGAATGTAGAGCAGGCTCCAGAGCGCCCAGCCTGGCACGGTCGGGAAGGCGATACGGCTGACCAGCGACAGGCCGGCAAAGGCCAGCAGGTGGAGGAATTTGTCCGATTCGTCGAACAGGTCCGGCGGCGGCTCCGGTCGGAACAGGCCGTAGGCGAGTACCGCGCAGCAGGCCAGGAACATCAGCTTTCTCAAATTTTCTGTCCTTTCATCTCTTCTTCGCTTGGCACTATGACCACCGCATCCGGCTGCGGTTGCCGGGGATGCCGATTCAGTGACCAGGTGTCCTTGATCCATCGACGTGCGTCAAGGTAGTTCGTGGTTGATGACGCCGCGGGGTAAAAACAGCAAAATGCAGGCCATAGGGCTGAACCGTCCGGGATCTGCCGAGAATTCTGCGGCTGGCGCGCCATTGCGCGGTGCACGCTCAAACCTGATTGTGGAGCCTCTAGTTTCGTTATGCGCATGCGCCTGTTGTTACTGGGTGGCGGCAGTACGCTGGGTCGGGCGTTGATTCGCCTGGGAGCCGAAGAAGACATCGGTTTCCTCGCACCCCGCCCGCCGGCCCAGGGTTGGGATGCCGCCAGCCTGACCCAGTTGGTCGACGATACCCGCCCCGATGCGGTGATCAACCTTGCCTATTATTTCGACTGGTTCCAGGCTTCGCAGGTCAGCGAGGAGCGTTTCGTCGCGCAGGAACGCGCCGTGGAACGCCTTGCCGAGCTCTGTCAGCATCACGATATTCGTCTGCTGCAACCGTCCAGCTACCGTGTGTTCGACGGCGCTCGCGCCACCGCATACAACGAAAAGGATGAGGCGCAGCCGCTCGGCTTGCGGGGGCAGGTGCTGGCCCGCATGGAGCAGAGTGTCCGAGCCCTGTGCCCGCGGCATGTGCTGCTGCGCTTCGGCTGGTTGCTCGATGACAGCCCGGATGGGCTGCTGGCGCGTTTTCTGGTGCGCGCCGAGCGCGAAGAAGCGCTGTTCCTGGCCGATGATCGGCGAGGCAACCCGACGCCGGTAGACGATGCCGCCCGAGTCATTCTGGCCGTGCTCAAGCAGCTCGATTGCGCTGCGCCGCTGTGGGGCACTTACCACTACGGCGGGCATGAGGCGACTACATCGCTGGCACTCGGTCAGGCGATCCTGGGCGAGGCACGGCACATGCGCCAGAACCTCCTCGAGGAGATATCCGGCCAGGCCCACGCCCTGCGGGGCGACGCTGCCGAAGAGCCGCAGCACGGCGTGATGTCGTGCAAGAAAATCCTTCACACCTTCGGCGTCAAGCCGCGCGCCTGGCGTGCCGGCCTGCCGAGCCTGCTGGAGCAGTACTATCGTCATGTCTGATCGACCCATTCTCGTTACCGGCGGTGCCGGTTTTATCGGCTCCAACCTGATCGACGCCCTGCTGGCGCGCGGCCACAGCGTTCGTGTGCTGGACAACCTGTCCATGGGCAAACTGGCCAATCTGCCGGTGAACGATCCGCGGCTGACCTTCATCGAGGGCGATGTGGCAGACGCCGGGCTCGTCAGTCGCGCCGTGGCCGGCTGTGGCGCGGTGGTGCATCTCGCCGCCGTGGCGTCGGTGCAGGCGTCGGTGGACGATCCGGTCAGTACTCACCAGAGCAATTTCATCGGCACCCTGAACATCTGCGAGGCCATGCGCGAGCACGGCGTGCGACGTGTGGTGTTCGCCTCCAGCGCCGCGGTCTACGGCAACAACGGGGAGGGGCTGGCGATCGATGAAAACACCGCCAAGGCACCGCTGACGCCCTATGCAGCCGACAAGCTGGCCAGCGAACATTACCTGGAGTTCTACGCGCGCCAGCATGGCCTGGAGCCGGCGATCTTCCGCTTCTTCAACGTCTTCGGCCCGCGTCAGGATCCGTCCTCGCCGTATTCCGGGGTGATCAGCATCTTCACTCAGCGCGCCCAGCAGGGGCTGCCGATCAGTGTGTTCGGCGACGGTGAGCAGACCCGCGATTTCTTCTATGTCGCCGATCTGGTCGAGTTGCTGCAGCAGGCGCTGGACGCCGAGCAAGTAGCGCAAGGCGCGGTGAACGTCGGTTGGAACCAGACCGTAAGCCTCAAGCAACTGCTGGCGCAGATCGGCGAGCTGCTTGGCGGCCTGCCGGCAGTCACCCACCTCGATCCACGGGCGGGCGACATCCGTCATTCCCGCGCAGACAATGGTCGCCTGGCCACGCATTATCAGTTGCCCGCGCAGACCACATTGCGCGATGGGCTGGCCGCGTTGCTCAATAGCTGAGCTGCCATGTTCCTGAAACGCAGAAAGCCGGCAATGCCGGCTTTCTGCGTTATCGGGCTTTGACAAGGCGCCAGCTTCGTCATTGTGGGAGCGCGCCATGCGCGCGAATCGCGGGCGCGGCCCGCTCCCACTGCGAACTGCAGGCGGCGCCCACCAAGGCGCCGCGTCACGGCGCCATAACGATGTCCGCTGTCGCCTTGTCGCGCGCTTAGAACTTGTAGCCCAGGCCAACCATGTACACGAACGGATCGACGTCGACGTCGACCTTGGCGCGCACGCCGAGGCCGGGATGGTCGACATAGGCGGTGGTGTCGATGTCGATGTAGCGCGCCTGGGCGTTGATCAGCAGGTTGTCGGTGAGCATGTAGTCGGCACCGATCTGCCAGGCCAGGCCCCAGGAATTCTTCGCCCGGAAATTGTCGAAGCCGGCCGAGGTGGCGCGGCTGCCCACGTGCTCGTCGTAGATCCAGGTGTAGTTGATGCCGGCGCCGATATAGGGTTGGAACACCGATTTCGAGTCGAGCGGGTAGTAGACCACGCTCAGGGTCGGCGGCAGGTGTTTCAAGGTGCCGAGTTTACCGTTGGCGGCATCCAGCGCGGTTCCCTTGATTTTCACGTCGTGTTCGAACGGTGTTGCGGCAAGCAGCTCGAGGCCGATGTTGTCGGTGAGCATGTAGGCAAAGTTGAGGCCCAGCTGCGTGTCACTGCTCATGGTCGCCTTGCCGCCCAGGTCGGTACCGGCGAGGCCGCCACGGTCGACCTTGACCGTGGAACTCTCGGCCTTCGGATTGACCGTGATGGCGCCCGCGCGCACGAGGATATCTCCGGCCTGGTGCGCCTGCGCCGCAGGGGCAGCCAGCGCCAGGGCGATCAGAGAGGCAGAGAACAGCGACTTGTACATGGTGAGCTCCTAACGGGTCATACGATAATCTCGGATGACGTCAGGTTAGGGCGCCTGGCGAAGCGTCCTTTGACTCAGCTCAATGCTCATGGCCGGCAGGGTGCGACTTTTTGCCACGATGTCAGTTGGCCGGCAGCTCGTACGGGTAGATCTTGTCCGCTGCCATCTGATAACCGACTTCGGCCAGCTCGCTGCTGCTGTGCTCGACCTTCAGTGGGCCCTCGATCCAGAACGGCTGGTACAGCGCGTCGAGCAGCACGCCCAGTTCGGCGGTGACATGGATGATCTGGTTGGAGGGTGGTGGCGGTACGTGGATGCAGGCGCCGAAGTAGGGCACCAGCAGGAACTCGGTAACGCGGCCTTCCTCGGTCACGTCCAGCGGCACGATGTAGCCCGGAATCTTGACCTGCTGGCCTTCCATCTCCTTGACCACCGGCGCGGACGGAAACTGCTGCAGAGAAGCGGCGCCCCCTTCGGACAGCGCGTCACCCAACTGCGACATGTCATGCATGGGCGTCATCTGGGCGATCTGCGGCGGTGCATCCTTGGGGATCAGCTCCTGCCAGTTCAGCGTACGCAGTTCGGCTGCCCATAGCGGAGCCGCCAGGGTCATGAGAAGGGCGATGAGCAGAGCGCGAAACATGACACTACCTCTTGATTGAAAACGGAGCCGCTGCCGGCTCCGAATATTCAGAACCTATTCACGATTGTGCGAGCTAGAGCCCTGCAAGGCGAAAATAAGCGAGGAAGCGGAGTTTACTGATGTAAATGAGCTTTCCGAGCTTGTTTTCAACGCCGCAGGGCCGACGCGCAGCCGATCGTGAGTAGGTTCTCAGAGGCGGATGGACAGACCATCTGCTAATGACTGCCGATAGGCCCGCCAGGCCGGTACGCAGCCCATCAGCAGAGCGGCCGCCAGAATAGCGCCGAGCAGCGTCCACTCATAGGGTGTCGGTGCACTCAATGGCAGATACAGCCCGTAGTTGGCCTGCACATAGCCCTGTGCACCGGCGATGCCGCCGTACAGCAGGGCGACACCGGCGACGACGCCAGCCACTGCCAGCGAGAAGGCTTCGAGGATCAGCAAACTGGCGACGTGCCACGGCCGTGCGCCCACCGAACGCAGGATGGCCATCTCCCGGCGCCGCTCGTTGAGGCTGGTGAGGATGGCCGTGAGCATGCCGATCAACCCAGTCAGTACGACGAACAGCGACACCACGAACAGCGCCTTCTCCGCCGTGCCCATCAGGCTCCACAATTCCTGCAGGGCAACGCCAGGGAGAATCGCCAGCAGCGGTTCGCCGCGGTACTCGTTGACCTCGCGCTGGACTGCGAAAGTGGCGATCTTGCTCTTCAGGCCGAGCATCACCGCGGTGATGGCCTTGGGCTGCAGATTCATCTCACGGGCCTGTTCAGCGCTTATCTTGCCAGCACCGCGGGCGGGGACACCGTTCTGCCAGTCGACATGCAGCGCTTCCATGCCCTCCAGGGAAATATGCAGGGTGCGATCCACGGGCGTACCGGTGCGGGCGAGGATGCCGCTGACCACGAACGGCTTGTCATCGTGTTGCTGCAGGCTGATGGCCGCCACGCCATGGGACAGCACCAGTTTGTCGCCGAGCTTGTAGTTCAGGGCCTGGGCCACTTCGGCGCCAAGCACCACGTCGAACAGATCGTGAAAGCGTTCGCCCTGGGCAACCTGCAATGCCTGGCCACGACCATAGTGGTAATGGTCGAAATAACCCGCGTCGGTGCCCATCACCCGGTAGCCTCGGTGCGAGTCGCCCAGAGAAATCGGGATGGCCCAGTCGACCTGGCGGTGCGCGGCGAGCTTCTCGAAACTGTCCCAGCGGATGTTGTTGGTGGCATTGCCGATACGGAACACCGAGTACAGCAGCAGATTCACGCTGCCGGAACGGGCGCCGACGATCAGGTCGGTACCACTGATGGTATTGGCGAAGCTGGCGCGGGCTTCGGTGCGCACCCGCTCCACGGCGAGCAGCAGACACACCGACAGGGCGATGGCGAAGACCGTGAGCAGAGCGGTGAAGCGGCGGTTGGCCAGACTGGCCAAGGCGAGTCGTAACAGGAACACCTCAGACCTCCTGGGGTTTGCTGGCGCGGTTCAGTTCGGCCAGCGACAGGCTGCGGTCGAACAGCGGGGCCAGGCTCTGGTCGTGGCTGACGAACAGCAGGCTGGCGCCGACATCTCGGCATTCGCCGAACAGTAGTTCGAGGAAGGCCTGGCGCGCATCGGCGTCCAGCGCCGAAGTCGGTTCGTCGGCAATCACCAGCTCCGGCTGGCCGATCAGTGCGCGAGCCGCGGCTACGCGCTGTTGCTGGCCGATGGACAGCGAATCCGCACGCCGTTCGAGCAACTCCGGGCGCAGGCCGAGGTGTTCCAACAGTTTCGCCGCCGCCTGATCCACGCTGCCATAGCGCTGCGCTGCACGTTGTGCGCGGAGGCTGGAGAAGCGGCAGGGCAGCTCGACGTTGGCGCGAACGCTGAGAAAGGGCAGCAGGTTGAATTGCTGGAAGATGTAGCCGGTGTGGTCGACACGGAAACGATCCCGGCGCGCGGCCGAGAGGGCGGCGAGATCCTCGCCGAGCAGACGAATATTGCCTCGGCCAGGTTTCTGCACACCGCCGAGCAATCCGAGCAGGGTGGTCTTGCCACTGCCGCTGGGGCCCTTGAGAAACAGGGTCTCGCCGCGCTGCAGATGAAAGTTCGGAATATCCAGAAGCTCGTCCTGGCCGGGCCAGGCGAAGCCGAGGTCGGTGAGTTCGATCAGTGCTGAGGTCATGGGGGCTGCTGGCGATTGAGGTGACGGGGCAAGTGTGCCAGTCATGGGCACCTCTAAAAACTACCTGCGTTGTCATCGCGACGTTAAAAACAGGCTCGAATGCGAGTCCAATCAAAATGCTCGTTTACAGCTCGTAAACTCCGCTTTCTCGCCTGTTTTGCCTCGCGCTGACTGCCTCGCCTACGTTTTTACAGGTGCCCTTATGGCGCGAAATGCTGACCCGAGGGGTGTTGCAGGACATGTGCGAATGCAAACGCCTCCAGCTGGAGGCGTCCGCGAGGCCGATCAGAACTTCAATTGTGCATTGGCTGGCGTCGACTCGACACCTTGCTGGCCGCTTGGGCCGATCAGTTGCACGTTGATCTTCTGGGTCGCCGGGAACTGCTTGTAGAAGGCCGACAGGTCGAGCGTCTTCAGGGCGTCCGGCTGCTTGCAGGTGAAGCTGTAGTCGGCATCGATGTCGCTGTGCTCATGGTCGTGATCGTGGCCAGCGGCAGCTTCATCGTGATCATGGTCATCGTTGCCGAACAGCGGGCTTTTCAGTTCATGCTCGGTGAGGCTGCAACCGGCAGCAGCGGGCAGGCTGAACAAGGCGAGTGGTTTTTCCAGCAAGGCGCGAGCGGCAGCGACGGTTTTCTTGTCGGCCTCGCTGGTTGCTGCGTGCTCGAAACCGACGATGTTCATGGCCGGGCTTTCCAGTTCGATCTCCAGCTCGTTGCCCTCGAGCGCGACGTTCAGCGTGGCGACGCCGTGCTCATGCTTGCCGAGGCTACCGTGTTCATGGTCGTGATCGTGGTCATGATTCTGCGCGTGAGCAGTGGCCAGGGGAAGCAGGGCGAAGGGCAGGGCGAGCAGTAGGCGGCGCATGAGAGGGCTCCGGTGCGTGAAAGTTGTTGATACGTTATAACAAATTTATGGACGGAGATAGAGGGGATGCTTGGTTTGCCTGCCTGTGGGAGCATGGCATCCGGAAAGTTCGGAGGTGGTGATGGTGCGTATACGTGGACGGATCGGTGACTGGCCGGTGGATTTGACGGTGGAGCTCGACCCCCAGGACTGGGCGCAGCTGGCGGCCGCCGTGCCGGGGTCGCTGCAGAGCCCGGCCGCTGTTAGCCCTCAGGCCGTTCAGCCCGATCAGGACGGGCAATGGCAAACGGTGCTCGAGTTGTTGCGCCGGGCCGGACGCATCGACGGGCCGCAGTTGCTGGCGCAACTGGCCGCACTGGCTGGCGGTGAGGTGGCGGGCAAGCGGTTGTTGGTGCGCCTGCGTCATTGCGAGCAGGTGCGCATGGAAACCGGCCCGGATGCGCCGGTTTATTGCTGGGTAGAGCAGCCGTAGCCGGCAGGTATCGGTAGGAGCCGGCTTGCCGGCGATAGCGATGTCGAAATCAACGTTACATCGCCCGCAGGCGGGTTCCTACCAGGCCGCATGATCGAGCGCAGTAGTTTTCACACAGTCGGCTACGGGACAGGTTCTCGGAATCAATAGAGCGCCTGATACACCCGGCGGCGGTAGGTGGTTACCAGCGGGTGGTCGTTGCCGAGCAGGTCGAACACCTGCAGCAACGTCTTGTGCGGCAGGCCGTCGGCGTAGTTGCGGTTGCGCACGAAGAGTTTCAGCAGGGCGTCCAGAGCCGGCTCATACTGCTGGCGGGCGAGCTGCTGAATGGCCAGTTGATAGGCGGCTTCGTCGTCCTCGGCGTTCTGCGCCAGACGGCTCTTCAGGGTGGCGGCATCCGGCAGATCGGCCGCTTCACGCAGGAAGGTCAGTTGCGCGCGGGCTCCGGCCAGGGCCTGTTTGTGTTCATCACCCTGGACGGCATCGAGTACCTGTTGCGCCTCACCCAGTTCGCCGCGCTCTGCCAGGCAGCGTGCATACAGAATCAGTGCGGCAGCGTTGCTGTTGTCCTCGCCGAGCTTTTGCTTGAGCAGGGCTTCGGCTTCGCCGATGCGGCCATCGGCGAAGGCTTCCTGGGCGACGTCCAGCAGATCGGCCTCGGGCGCCTGAGGTTCTGGAACATGGGGCTGGAGCAGGGCGCGGATCGCCGACTCGGGTTGCGCCCCCTGAAAACCGTCGACCGGCTGGCCATTCTTGAACAGCACCACGGTCGGCAGGCTGCGGATGCCGAAGCGCGCGACGATTTCCTGTTCGATATCGCAGTTGACCTTGGCCAGCAGCAGTTCGCCCTGATAGCCCTCGGTGATCTGCGTCAGCAGGGGCATCAACGCCTTGCACGGCGCACACCAGTCGGCCCAGAAGTCCACCAGTACCGGTTTGCTGAACGAGTTCTCGATCACCAGCTGTTCAAACTGGACGGCGCCATTGATATCGAAGATGTACGGGGTGTCGCTCATGGTCGGTCTCTGTCCGGGCGGAAAGTGGTTAATTGGAGATGACTATAAATGTGGGCGCCGGTGCGCGGCTACAAGGGGCCGCCGTCGGCATGATAGAGGCTGACGTGGCGGAAGGTTTCGGGCTCAGCCAGGTCCGGCCAGGTACAGCCCTCCAGGCCGCCGATGCGGCGGTAGGCCGGGTGGCTGAAGTCGCGCACTCTCGAGTCGGCCACCAGCACCTGTCGGGCATGTTCGAGAACGCGGTCGAGCAGGGGCAGGTTGGCGCGGTCGTAGAGCACGTCGGCGACTATCGCCAGGTCGTAGTCGCGCCGCTCGGCGAACAGGTCGCTGGAATACTCCAGCTGCACGCCATTGAGTTCGGCGTTGGCCTTGCAGGCCGCCAGCGCAAGCGGGTCCAGATCGCAGGCCACCACCTGCGCCGCGCCTGCTCGCATGGCGGCAATGGCTGCCACGCCGGAGCCAGCACCGACATCCAGTACTCGTTTGCCGCGTACCCATTGCGGGTGCTGGGCCAGCCAGTCCACCAGCACCAGGCCGCTGGCCCAGCAGAAGCACCAGTAAGGCGGCTCCTCGAGAATACGCCGGGTTTCCTCGGGGCTGAAGCAGCGATCCATGTTCGCCGGGTCGATCAACCACAGGCGCAGGTCGCTACCCGGCAGGGCGGTCGCGCTCAGGTGGGCATCGCCGAGCAGCTCACTCAGGGCCGCCTGCAGGTGGCGCGGTGGTGTCACAGCGCGGGTGTTACGCGTACTTCGCCGAGCGCCTGGCTTTGTGGCTGGCGGATCAACTGGCTAGGCATGTGCAGCACCAGCTTGCCGGACTGATGAACCCGGCCACGCAGTTCCACGCGGATGCCCTGGTCGAAGTTCTCGGGGTTGAACTGCAGGCGAAACGGCAGCGGCGCGCCGGTTCCGCGCAGCTGGATGTTACCCAGCAGCTTGTTAGGCAGACCGCGTTCGTTGATGGTCAGCAGGGCCAGCTCCACATCGGCGCCCGCTGGCACGTCGAGTAGCGTGCCGGTGAGGTCACGCAGGTGTGCCGGCGTTGCCGCTGGCTCCTGTTTCGGCGCAGGCGCTGCGGGTGGTGCGGCGGGTGGCGGTGTTTCGCTGGCGCAGGCGGCGAGCAAGGCGGCGAGACTGAGCAGGGCGAGCGGGCGCAATGGCATGGGGAATTCCTCGGGGCAGTGGCTGGATTCTCCCCATAGCCAACGGCGAATGCAAAGGAAAGTGGCCCTGCGGCGCTTGGCACCGGGCCGGGGGGATGCGCTACCATGCTGGCTTTCCCGCCTGGCTTTCCCGACCATGCATTGCCCCTTTTGCTCCGCCAACGACACCAAAGTCATCGATTCCCGTCTGGTCGCCGAGGGCGATCAGGTGCGTCGCCGCCGAGAGTGCCTGGCCTGCGGTGAACGCTTTACCACGTTCGAGACCGCCGAACTGGTGATGCCGCGTCTGATCAAGCAGGACGGCAGCCGCCAGCCCTTCGACGAAGACAAGCTGCGAGCAGGCATGCAGCGCGCACTGGAGAAACGTCCGGTGAGCATCGAGCGGCTGGAGGCGGCCATCGCCCATATCAAGCACCGCCTGCGGGCCACCGGCGAGCGCGAGATCAAGTCGCTGGTGCTGGGCGAACTGGTGATGACCGAACTGCAGAAGCTCGACGAAGTGGCCTACATTCGTTTCGCCTCGGTGTACCGGCGCTTCCAGGATCTCAACGAATTCCGCGAGGAAATCGACCGTCTTTCCCGCGAGCCCAATCAGGACTGAGATGAGCACCAGCGATCAGGCATTCATGGCGCGCGCGCTCGAGCTGGCGCGCAAGGGGCTGTATTCCACCCATCCCAATCCCCGTGTCGGTTGCGTGATCGTGCGCGACGGCAAGATCGTCGGTGAGGGCTGGCACGCCAAGGCTGGCGAGCCCCATGCCGAGGTTCATGCGCTGCGCCAGGCCGGTGACAAGGCGCGTGGTGCTACCGCCTACGTCACCCTCGAACCCTGCAGCCACCACGGACGTACGCCGCCTTGCGCCGATGCCTTGGTCGAGGCAGGCGTCGCGAGGGTCGTCGCGGCCATGCAGGATCCCAATCCGCAGGTGGCCGGTCGTGGCCTGCTGAGGCTGATGAACGCCGGCATCTCGGTGCAGAGCGGCGTGCTGGAAAGCGAGGCGCGGGCGCTCAATGCCGGCTTCGTCAAACGCATGGAAAAGGGCTTGCCGCTGGTGCGGGTCAAGCTGGCCATGAGCCTGGACGGGCGCACCGCCATGGCCAGCGGCGAAAGCCAGTGGATCACCGGGCCAGCCGCTCGCGCAGCGGTGCAGCGGTTGCGGGCGCGCTCCAGCGTGGTACTGACTGGGGCCGATACGTTGCTGGCCGATGCGGCGCGTCTGACGGTGCGTCCCGACGAACTGGGCCTGGGCGCCGAGCTCACGGCGCTGGCTCAGGCTCGCCCGCCATTGCGCGTGCTGATCGACGGGCGCTTGCGGGTACCGCTGAGTGCACCGTTCTTCCAGGTGGGGCCGGCACTGGTGGCGACCTGCGCGGCGGCGACGTCGCGCGACCGTTATCTCGACGATGGCCACGAACTCCTGGCGATGCCCGGCAACAACGGCCATGTCGACTTGCGCAAATTGCTGCAGGAGCTGGCAGGCCGTGGTGCCAACGAGGTATTGGTCGAGGCCGGGCCGAAACTCGCCGGTGCGTTCGCCCGTCTGGGGCTGGTCGATGAGTACCAGTTGTTCGTCGCGCCCAAGTTCCTCGGCTCCAGTGCCAGGCCGTTACTCGATCTGCCCCTGGCGCGGATGGCCGAGGCCAAAGCGTTGAAGATCGTCGATATGCGCGCCGTGGGTGACGATTGGCGCATCATCGCGGTGCCCGATTCCGGCAACTGAGCGTTGCCGCTGGGGCACGCCCTCCGTGCACCGCCACGGCAACTATGGTAAAACGCCTGTCGGCCGCACAGCGTGGCCACAACGTTCTCAGGGCGGGGTGCGATTCCCCACCGGCGGTAATGGTGCGCAACGCATCTAGCCCGCGAGCGCCCGGTACGGCACCAGCCGCCCGGGGTCCAGCAGATCCGGTGCGATTCCGGAGCCGACGGTATAGTCCGGATGAAGAGAGAGCGGGATTGCCTGACAAGGCGCCCTTGCGGCTGCCGACGTCCGTAATGTCCCTATCGATCCAAGCTGCCCTGTTTTAACCATAAACAGGAGTTGAACATGTCCATTGCTTCTCACGTGCGCCGGGTTGCCTTCGTGCAAGCCTGCTGGCACCGCGAAATCGTCGATCAGTCCCGTAACGCCTTCCTCGAAGAAATGCAGCGCCAGGGCTATGCAGCGAGCGAGATCGACTGCTTCGAAGTCGGCGGCGCCTTCGAAATTCCCCTGCATGCCAAGCGCCTGGCCAAGAGCGGTCGTTATGCTGGCATCGTCGCTGCCGGGCTGGTGGTCGATGGCGGTATCTACCGTCACGAGTTCGTCGCCCAGGCGGTGATCGAGGGCCTGATGCAGGTGCAACTGGAAACCGACGTGCCGGTGTTCTCGGCGGTTCTCACGCCCCATCATTTCCATGCCGGTGAAGAGCACCAGACGTTCTTCCGCGAGCACTTCCTGGTCAAGGGCGCCGAGGCCGCGCGCACCTGTGCCGATACGCTGCGCAAGCTCAAAGAACTGCCGGTCTGACGAGGAGCACTTATGTTCACCGGAATCATCGCGTCCATCGGCAGCATCGCCGCCATCACCCCCAAGGGCGGCGACGTGCGTGTCTACGTCAAGACCGCCAAACTCGATCTGGGCGATGTGGCCCTGGGCGACAGCATCGCCGTCAACGGCGTGTGCCTGACCGCCGTGGAGTTGCCGGGTGACGGCTTCTGGGCCGACGTCAGCCGGGAAACCCTGGCGCGTACCGCCTTCATCGACCTCAAGAGCGGCAGCCGGGTCAATCTGGAAAAGGCGCTGACGCCTACCACCCGCCTGGGTGGTCACCTGGTCAGCGGCCATGTCGATGGCGTCGGCGAGATCGTCTCCCGTGAGGAGAACGCCCGCGCCATCCAGTTCAGGGTGCGTGCCCCGCGTGAGCTGGCCAAGTACATCGCCCACAAGGGCTCGATCACCGTCGACGGTACCAGCCTCACGGTGAACGCCGTGGATGGCGCCGAGTTCGAGCTGACCATCGTGCCGCACACCCTGGCCGAGACCATCATGGCCGACTACCGCCCCGGGCGTCGGGTGAATCTGGAGGTCGACCTGCTGGCCCGTTACCTGGAGCGCCTGCTGCTCGGTGACAAGGCGGCAGAGCCCAGCAGCGCAGGGCTCACCGAAGGTTTTCTCGCCGAACACGGCTACCTGAAGAATTAAGGACACCGCCACCATGGCACTCAACAGTATCGAAGAGCTGGTCGAAGACATTCGCGCCGGCAAGATGGTCATCCTCATGGATGACGAAGACCGTGAGAACGAAGGCGACCTGATCATCGCCTCGGAATGCGTGACCGCCGAGCACATCAACTTCATGGCGCGCTTCGCCCGCGGCCTGATCTGCATGCCGATGACCCGCGAGCGCTGCGAAACCCTCAAGCTGCCCCTCATGGCACCGCGCAACGGCTCGGGGTTCGGCACCAAGTTCACCGTTTCCATCGAAGCCGCCGAGGGCGTCACCACCGGTATCTCCGCCGCTGACCGCGCTCGCACCGTGCAGGCTGCGGCGGCGAAGAACGCGGTTGCCGAAGACATCGTCAGCCCCGGCCACATCTTTCCGTTGATGGCCCAGCCCGGCGGCACCCTGGCCCGCGCCGGGCATACCGAAGCGGCCTGCGACCTGGCTCGGATGGGCGGCTACGAGCCGAGCGGAGTGATCTGCGAGATCATGAACGACGACGGCACCATGGCCCGTCGCCCGGAGCTGGAAGTGTTCGCCGAGCAGCACGGCATCAAGATCGGCACCATCGCCGACCTGATCCACTACCGGCTGATCCACGAACGTACCGTGACCCGCATCGCCGAGCAGCCGCTGGACAGTGAAGTGGGCCAGTTCAATCTGGTGACCTTCCGGGATTCGGTGGAAGGCGACGTGCACATGGCCCTGACCCTGGGCACCATCTGTCCGGAAGAGCCAACCCTGGTACGCGTGCACAACATGGACCCGATGCGCGACCTGCTGATGGTGCGTCAACCCGGTCGCTGGAGCCTGCGTGCGGCAATGACCGAAGTGGCCAACGCCGGCAGTGGCGTGGTACTGCTGCTGGGCCATTCGCTGGATGGCGACGAGGTGCTGGCACATATTCGCGAGGCGGATGGTGCTGCCAGCAAGGCACCGAGCACCTACAGTACGGTCGGTGCCGGTTCGCAGATCCTGCGCGACCTCGGTGTGCGCAAGATGCGCCTGATGAGTGCGCCGATGAAGTTCAATGCGATATCCGGTTTCGATCTGGAAGTTGTAGAATACCTGCCCCCGAAATAACGGGTGACCGTCACGGTGAGCTACGGTTAGCTCACCGACACTATTTTCAGGGCCTGCCACGGCATGCCCTGGCTCTTTAAAGACAGCTCGAGAACTCGCTATGACACTGAAGACCATCGAAGGTACTTTCATCGCTCCCGAGGGCCGCTTCGCCCTGGTGGTCGGCCGCTTCAACAGCTTCGTGGTCGAAAGCCTGGTCAGCGGCGCCGTCGACGCCCTGGTACGCCATGGCATCAGCGAAAGCGACATCACCATCATCCGTGCTCCTGGCGCCTTCGAAATTCCGCTGGTTGCCCAGAAAGTCGCCCAGCGCGGCGAGTACAGCGCGATCATCGCCCTTGGCGCAGTGATCCGTGGCGGCACGCCGCACTTCGAATACGTAGCAGGCGAATGCACCAAGGGCCTGGCCCAGGTATCCATGGAATTCGGCGTACCGGTCGCTTTCGGCGTGCTGACCGTCGACTCCATCGAGCAGGCCATCGAGCGCTCCGGCACCAAGGCTGGCAACAAGGGTGCCGAAGCTGCCCTGTCCGCTCTGGAAATGGTCAGCCTGCTGGCGCAGTTGGAGGCCAAGTGAGCCAGAACGACAACAAGCCGGTCAAAAAGGGCCCAAGCGCCAAGGTACTGGCTCGCCGTCAGGCGCGTACGCTGGCCATGCAGGCGCTGTACTCCTGGCATATCGCCGGGCAGGCGCTCAACGAGATCGAGGCCCAGTTCCGTGTCGACAACGACTTCAGCGCGGTCGACGGGGCTTACTTCCACGAGATCCTGCACGGCGTGCCGCGTCAGAAGACCGAGATCGACAGTTCCTTCGAGCCCTTGCTCGATCGTCCGCTGGAAGAGATCGATCCGGTCGAGCTGTCCATCCTGCGTCTGTCCACCTACGAGCTGCGTAACCGCATCGACGTGCCGTACCGCGTGGTGATCAACGAAGGCATCGAGCTGGCCAAGGTGTTCGGCGCCACCGACGGGCACAAGTTCGTCAACGGCGTGCTGGACAAGCTGGCGCCGAAGCTGCGTGCCGACGAAGTCCGCGATTTCAACAGCAAGCGCTGAGTGTGTTGGGCGAGTTCGAGCTGATCCGTCATTACTTCGCTGCTGCCGCCTGCGCGCAGGCGGCAGATGGTGTGGTGCTGGGGATCGGCGACGACTGCGCCCTGCTGGAAGTGCCCGTCGATGAACAACTGGCGGTTTCCACCGACACCCTGGTTGCCGGTGTGCACTTTCCCGCCGATGCGGCGGGCCTGTTACTCGGCCAGCGTGCCCTGGCCGTTTCGGTCAGTGACCTGGCCGCCATGGGAGCGGCACCTCTTGCCTTCACCCTGGCCCTGACGCTCCCCGACGTTGCCCCTGACTGGCTGGCCGATTTCACCGCCGGGCTGGAAAGCATGGCGCGCCATTGCGGTGTGCACCTGATCGGTGGCGATACCACCCGTGGGCCGTTGAGCCTGACCCTGACCGTATTCGGCCGTGTGCCCAAGGGCCTGGCGCTGACCCGTGCCGGGGCGCGCGCAGGCGATCTGCTGTGTGTCGGCGGTTCGCTTGGTGACGCCGCAGGTGCCTTGCCCTTCGTTCTCGGCGAGCAGCCGCTGCGCGAGGACGCCAACGCGTTGCTGGCCCACTACTGGTCGCCGTCACCGCAGTTGGCACTGGGGCAGGCGTTGCGCGGGCTGGCCACGGCGGCGCTGGACATCTCCGATGGCCTGCTCGCCGACTGCGGGCATATCGCCCGGGCATCCGGCGTGGCACTGATCGTCGAACAGCAACGCCTGCCTCTGTCAGCAGCCCTGCGAGCCTGTGCGGGCGACGAAACGGCACGCCAGCTGGCGCTTGCCGGTGGCGATGACTACGTGCTTGCCTTTACTCTGCCTGCCGAGAAGCTGGACGGGCTGCGCGCCATGGGGCAGCCTGTGCACGTGATCGGTCGCGTCGAGGCCGGACAGGGCGTACACCTGCAGGACGCCGAAGGCCGAGCCATCCAGCCGCTGCAGCGTGGCTACCAACATTTCGGATCGCAACGTGACTGATCATCCCAAGCAAGTCCCCGCCGAATTCGTGCCGCCCTCCGTGTGGCGCAACCCCTGGCATTTCATCGCCTTTGGTTTCGGCTCCGGCACGTTGCCCAAAGCGCCAGGCACCTGGGGCTCGATGGTTGCAGTGCCGTTCATCCCGTTGTGGCAGATGTTGCCAGACTGGGGCTACTGGCTGATGCTGGGCGTCACCATGCTGTTCGGTGTCTGGCTGTGCGGCAAAGTGGCCGAGGACCTGCGCGTACACGACCATGAGGGTATCGTCTGGGACGAGATGGTCGGCATGTGGATCACCCTGTGGCTGGTGCCGGAAGGGTGGGGCTGGGTGTTGGTGGGTTTTCTGGTATTTCGCTTCTTCGATATTCTCAAGCCGTGGCCGATCCGCTGGATCGACCGGCACGTGCACGGTGGCTTCGGCATCATGCTCGACGATGTGCTGGCCGGTGTGTTCGCCTGGCTGGCCATGCAGGTCCTGGTGTGGGGCTGGAGCAACGGCCTGGCGGCCAACCTGGGCTTCGCCTAATCCTGGAGGTGCGATGATTCGCGGTTTCTGGCTGGCTCTGCTGTTATCGCTCGGCGCCTGCGTTCAGGCGAGCGACGACGTGCCCGCGAACATTCGCATGGCCAGCGATGTCTGGGTGGATCGAATCAATGCCGACGGTACGGGCCTGTCCTGGGACATCCTGCGCCTGGTATTCGAGCCCGCCGGGGTCAAGCTGGACATGCAGATCGTGCCCTACACCCGATCCGTCGGCCTGGTGAAGCGTGGTGAGGCGGATGCCTGGGTGGCGTCCTATCAGAACGAGGTCAGCGGTGGCGTGGTGTACCCCACCTGGCACTACGATTCGGACCTGATCAGCGCCCTGAGCCTGGCCAGCAAGCCGCTGCCGGACCAGAAGACGCTCTCCGCTTCGCGCCTGGTATGGATGCGCGGTTACGAGTACCAGCGCTACATCCCCGGTCTCACCCATTACAACGAATTGCTGCGCCGTGGCGGCATCCTGCCGATGCTCGATTACGACCATGCCGACTACTACATCGATGCCCAACCGGAGGTTCAGGAAGTGCTCGCGGGCGCTGCCGACACCTCCAAGTACCGGGTCACCGATCTGATACGCCTGCCCCTGTACATCGGCTTCGCCGACACGCCGCGTGGGCGGGCATTGGCGAAACTGTACGACCAGCGTATGGCCCAACTCGTCGAGCAGGACGCGCTGCGTCCGGTCTTCGAGCGCTGGGGCCAGCACTACCCCTTCGATTAGCCGAGAGAGGCAGGGATGCGTCGATTGATCTTTGGCATGGCCGGCCTGCTGGCTGCTCAACTGAGTCTGGCTGCGCCGCAGGTACAGGTCGTCGGCCTGTTTCCGGGGGCTGCGGTGATTTCCGTCGATGGCCAGCGCAAGCTGGTGCGTGTCGGCCAGAGTGGCCCAGGTGGCGTGCAGGTGGTGAGTGCCGACAGCCGCAGCGCCGTGTTGCGAGTCGACGGCGTGGAGCGCAGTTACAGCCTCAGCCGCGAGTACAACGTCAGCGGTTTCGTCGAGCCGCAGAAACAGACCTTGAGCATCGCCCGCAGCAATGGTGGTCATTACTGGGCCGAGGGCGCGATCAATGGCCGCGCGCAGCAGTTTCTGGTCGATACCGGTGCCACTTCGGTGGCGCTCAACGAGAATCAGGCCCGCCGCCTTGGCATCGACTACCGTACCCGGGGGCAGCCGACCCAGGTCAGCACCGCCAGCGGTACTGCCCGTGGCTGGCGCGTGACGCTGGACAAGGTCAGCGTCGGTGCGCTGCAGGTGCTGGGTGTCGAGGCGGTTGTTCTGGAAGGCGCCTCGCCGGCCGAAGCGCTGCTCGGCATGAGCTTTCTCAATCGGATCGGCTGGCGGGTGGAGAACAACCTGCTGGTGCTCGAGTCCCGTCTTTGAGTCACGGCTGGCGATAGCGTCATCGCCAGCGCGCCCGGTCAGTGGCGGTCGTCGACAGCCGCTTGCGGCATGTCGCGGTACAAGCGGCTGACCAGCGGACCGATGGACAACCCCTGCAGCAGGATCGAGGTGAGCACGACGATGTAGGTCAGGCTCAGCAGCAGATCACGCTCCTCGCCGAGTGGCAGCGACAGTGCCAGGGCCACCGACACGCCACCGCGCAAGCCGCCCCAGGTGAGGATGCGGATCGCACCGTGGGACACCTGGCGGCGCCCGCCCGCGCTGCGGCGCATGATCAGAATGGCCGGCGCCACGGTCAGCAGGCGGGCCACCAGTACCGCGCCGCCAAGCACGAACGCCGCGATGATGTGCAGCCAGGAGAACGGCAGGAGCAGCAGCTCCAGGCCGATCAGGGCGAACAGCAGGGCATTGAGGATTTCGTCGATCAGTTCCCAGAAACCGTCCACGTAACGCCGCGACTCATCCGACATCGCATGCTTGCGGCCCATGTTGCCGATGATCAGACCGGCCACCACCATGGCGATCGGCCCGGAAACGTGCAGGCGCGAAGCCAGTGCCGCACCGCCGAATACCAGCGCCAGGGTCAGCATCACTTCTACCTGATACTGGTCGATGCTGCGCAGCATCAGCAGCACGCCATAGCCCAGCGCAGCGCCGAACAGCAGCCCGCCAACCGCTTCATGGATGAACAGCCAGCTCACCGTGCCCAGCGTTGGCGTACTGCCCAGTTGCAGGATGCCGAGCAGGATGGTGAACACCACCACCGCCGTGCCGTCGTTGAACAGCGACTCACCGACGATGGTGGTCGCCAGCGGCTTCGGTGCACCCGACGACTTGAGAATGCCCATCACCGCGATCGGGTCGGTAGGCGAGATCAGCGCGCCGAACAGCAGGCAGTAGATGAAATCCACGTGCCAGCCGAACAGGGCGAAGATGTAGTAGGCCAGGGTACCGATCACGCTGGTGGCGATCAGCACGCCGACGGTGGCCAGCAGGCCGATGGGCCACTTGTAGCTGCGCAGGTCGCTGAGGTCCACGTGCAGCGCTCCGGCGAACAGCAGTGCCGGCAGGAACCAGGTCATGAGGATGTCGGAGAAATCGATGCGGCGAATGATTTCCTGCGCTTCGAGCTCGATCAGCGGGTAGCCGAGCTGGCTCAGGCCCTGGGCGATCAGCGAGAAGATCAGCGCGGTGGCCATCACGCCAATGGTCGGTGGCAGGCGTATGAAACGGTAGTTGACGTAGGTGAGCAGGGTGGTGAGGACGATGAAAGCGGCTACGAGGTCGAGCACAGGGTCTCCTTTGAGGGCTGGTGTTCGCCATCCCGGCGAACACCCTGGAGGCCCGATGATACCTGCGTTGTAACCGGATGTGTGGTGCTGCTGGCCTTTTGGTACATGGCAGAACGATGGCAAGAAGGTTGAACCGGAGCCGTTCGTGAGGGTCGAGTAACCATGGGCCGGAAGGCTGCGAGGCGCATTTGCAGAGGCATGCAGAACGTCTGGCGAGCGATGTTCCCTTCCGGTGTTTGACGGCTGACGCGCAACGCGTCCGGCCAGCTCGACGGGCTGTTGCCCGTCGCTGATTGGAGTCGAAACATGTTGAAAAGCTTGGGCAAGGTGCTGCTGGGCGCTGCGGCGCTGGTTGCGGTACTGGCCTTGCTGATCCACTGGATCACCCCCGCAGTGCTCGCTTCGCACCGCGAAGACCTCATCTTCTACCTGCAGGCGCATCTGTATCTGGTGTTCCTGTCGATGTTCGCAGCGTTGGCGGTGGGAATCCCCGCGGGCATCCTGCTCAGTCGACCGGGGCGCGAGCACAGTGCCGAGCGCATCATGCAGGTGTTCAACGTGGGCAACACCGTGCCGCCGCTGGCGGTGCTGGCGATTGCCCTGTCCATCGTCGGTATCGGCAATGGCCCGGCGGTGCTCGCCCTGTTTCTCGCCTCACTGCTGCCCATCGTGCGTAACACCTATGAAGGTCTGCGCAACGTGCCGGGTTCGCTGAAGGAAGCGGCCACCGGTATCGGCATGACACCCGGCCAGGTGCTCTGGCAGGTCGAGTTGCCCAACGCCGTACCGATCATCGTTGGCGGCGTGCGCGTCGCGCTGGCGCTGAACGTTGGCACTGCACCGCTGGTTTTTCTGATCGGCGCCAACAGCCTCGGCAGTCTGATCTTTCCGGCCATCGCCCTGGAAGATCAGCCATTGCTGATTCTGGGCGCGGCAGCCACAGCCCTGCTGGCACTGCTGCTCGACGGCCTGGTGGCCGCGGTCAGCCGTTTCTGGTTCGAGCGAGGCCTGGCCCGCTAATGGAGACCTTGATGAAGTCATTTGTTCTTGGCCTCGGCATGCTGCTGGCCGCTACCAGCCAGGCGGCGGAAATTCGCATCGGCGCCAAGGTATTTACCGAGCAGGCGATCCTCTCGGAACTCACCGCGCAGTACCTGCAGCCCCACGGCTATCAGTCGCGCATCGTCGGCAATCTGGGCAGCACCATTGCCTGGAATGCCATGAAGAACGGCCAGCTGGATCTGACCTGGGAATACACCGGCACCTCGCTGGTGGCCTACAACAAGGTGACCGAGCGCCTCGACAAGGACGCGGCCTACGCGCGGGTCAAGGAGCTGGATGCCAAGACCGGCGCGATCTGGCTGGCGCCGACTCGCTTCAACAACACCTATGCCCTGGCGCTGCCGGAAAAGGTCGCCGAGGAACACCCGGATATCAAGAGCATCAGCGACCTGGCGGAGGCTCTGCAGCAGCCGGGCAAGGGCAATCGCCTGCTGGCGCTGGATATCGAGTTCGCCAACCGCTCCGATGGTCTCGACGGGCTGGTCAAGGAATACGGTCTGAGCTTCACCCGCAACGAGATCCGCCAGATGGACCCGGGCCTGGTCTACACCGCGCTGCGCAACGGCCAGGTGTTCGTCGGCCTGGTGTACACCACCGATGGCCGTCTGGACTCCTTTGGCCTGCGCCTGCTCGAGGACGACAAGGGCTACTTCCCTGACTACACCGCAGCCCCTGTGGTGAATGCCGACTACCTGAAGGAGCACCCTGATCTGGAAGCCCTGCTCAAACCCCTGGCCGAGCGCCTGGACGACGCCACCATGCGTCGCCTCAACGCCCGCGTCGATGTCGAGCGCGAGACGCCCGCTGCGGTGGCCGCCGACTTCCTTCGTGAACAGAAATTGATCGAGGGGGATCGTTGATATGGATTTCATGACCGCTTTTCAGCATATCGACTGGGCACAGGTTGTCAGCCTGACCGGTGAACACATCGCCCTGGTCGGTATCGCCGTCGGCCTGGCGATCGTCATCGGCGTGCCGCTGGGCATTCTGATGACCCGCTTCCCGTGGATTGCCGGACCGCTGCAGGGCGCCGCCACGGTCGTGCTGACGCTGCCGGCCATCGCGCTGTTCGGCCTGCTGTTGCCGTTCTACTCGCAGTTCGGGCAGGGCCTCGGGCCGCTGCCGGCCGTCACCGCCGTGTTCCTCTATTCACTGCTGCCGATCCTGCGCAACACCTACCTGGCATTGAGCAGCGTCGAGCCGGGCATCCGCGAGGCGGGTAAGGGCATTGGCATGAGTTTCTGGCAGCGCCTGCGCATGGTCGAGCTGCCGATCGCCGTGCCGGTCATTCTGGCTGGCGTGCGCACTGCCGTGGTGATGAACATCGGCGTGATGACCATCGCCGCCACCATCGGCGCCGGCGGCCTTGGCGTACTGATTCTCACGGCCATCAGTCGCAGCGACATGGCCACCCTTCTCGTCGGCGCGGTGCTGGTGAGCCTGCTCGCCATCGTCGCCGACCTGTTTTTGCAGTGGCTGCAGAAAACGCTCACTCCCCGTGGCCTGAAAGCCGCCCACTGAGGACTCGAACATGATTCAACTCGATAAGCTGACCAAGAAATTCCACCAGAAAGGCAAGGACGTCGTAGCCGTCAACGAAGTCAGTCTGACCGTCGACGAAGGGCAGATCTGCGTGTTCCTCGGCCCGTCCGGCTGCGGCAAGAGCACCACCCTGAAGATGATCAACCGGCTGATCGAACCGACCTCCGGGCGGGTGCTGATCAACGGCGAGGACACCACCGGCATCGACGAGGTGACCCTGCGCCGCAACATCGGCTATGTGATCCAGCAGATCGGTCTGTTCCCCAACATGACCATCGAGGAAAACATCACCGTGGTGCCCAAGCTGCTCGGCTGGGACAAGAAACGCTGCCACGAGCGGGCGGTCGAGCTGATGAGCATGGTGCAACTGGAGCCCAAACAATACCTGTCGCGCTATCCCCGTGAGCTGTCCGGTGGCCAGCAACAGCGTATCGGCGTTATCCGCGCCCTGGCAGCCGATGCGCCGGTGCTGCTGATGGATGAGCCCTTCGGCGCGGTCGACCCGGTCAACCGCGACGCCATCCAGAACGAGTTCTTCCAGATGCAGCGGGCGCTCAACAAGACCGTGATCATGGTCAGCCACGACATCGACGAAGCCATCAAGCTGGGCGACAAGATCGCCATCTTCAAGGACGGCACGCTGCTCCAGTTCGACCACCCTGACACCCTGCTGGCGCACCCTGCAGACGACTTCGTCAGTGGCTTCGTCGGCCAGGACAGCACCCTCAAGCGTCTGCTGCTGATCCGCGCCGAAGACGCTGCCGACGATGCCCCGTCGGTGTTGCCGGAAACCTCGGTAGCCGATGCCGTGGAATTGATGGAGGAGCACGACCGCCGTCACCTGGTGGTGACCGATGGGCAGAAAAAGGGCCTGGGCTACATCCGCCGCCGCGACCTGCGCGGGCAGGGCGGTTCGGTGCAGCCATTCCTGCAGCCGTTCAACGCCACCGCCTCCCACGACGAACACCTGCGCATCCTGCTGTCGCGCATGTACGAGTTCAATCGCTCCTGGCTGCCGGTACTCAGCGCCGACAACGACTTCCTCGGCGAAGTCACCCAGGAATCCATCGCCGACTACCTCAGCTCCGGGCGCTCGCGTGGCAAGAGCAGCATCGTCTCGCCGGCGGAGCAGGTGGCGGTCTAAGGAGGGCTGGGGCTCTCCGGCCACTCAACGCCATCGTTTCGTGGATTGCAGTGTCCCGTAGGAGCCCGCTTGCGGGCGATCCCTGCAGCCGACAGAGATATCGGCTGCAGGGCAGCCACTTCATCGCCCGCAAGCGGGCTCCTACCCGATCGCCATAAGCCCCATCTTGTAGAGACAGGCTGCGAGCGCCGCAGCCTGACCTCCATCTCTGCGCCTAGCCGGGCTCGGTGACGGCCATTACCATGCCGCCGCAACTCGCGTAATCTATCTGAGAATTATTATCTTTGATGGGTGCCGCTCCCGGCCCCTGGGAGGGGCCATGCCGGCCAGCCTGGCACGCATTCTGATCATCGAGGACGACCGAACCCTGTGCGCCCAGCTTGGCGAGCTGTTGCGCGGCCAGGGCTATGCCACCAGCTCGAGTCACTTGGGCGAAGCGGGGCTCGGCATGGCGATCAGCGATGCGCCGGATCTGGTGCTGCTGGACGTGCTGCTGCCGGATCTCAATGGCTTTTCCGTTCTACGCCGCCTGCGTGAGCAACAGCAGACGCCAGTGATCATGCTGACCGCCTGTGGCGCCGAGGAGGAGCGCATTCGCGGCCTGCGCCACGGTGCCGATGACTACCTGCCCAAGCCATTCAACATCACCGAACTGCAACTGCGCATCGATGCCGTGTTGCGGCGTACCCGGGTGACCGACAGCGTGCGCCCGGTAGACGTGCAGCAACTGCAGGCCAACGAGTTGCGCCTCGAGCGTCACGCTCAGCGGGTCACGGTCAACGAGCGCGAGGTCAGCCTCACGCCGATCCAGTTTCGTGTGCTCTGGCACCTGGTCAGTCACCGTGGCGAAGCGCTCAGCAAGCCCTACCTGTATCGCACGGTGCTGGAACGCGACTACAGCAGCTACGACCGCAGCCTGGACATGCACATCAGCCGCATACGCCGGTTGCTGGGAGAGGCGGGCTTGGCGACGGATCGCCTGCAGACCCTGCATGGCCGGGGTTACGTATTCCAATGAACCGGCGCCTGTTCTGGAAGCTGTGCATCGTCATCGCCGTGGGCAGCGTTGGGCTGTTCTGGATCATCGCCCGGGTCGCCTGGCAGACCGAAGAGCGCATGAGTTTCATCGACGCCGAGCACCAGCGCACCCTTCGTCATTACGGCGAGCAGGCCGAGTCGCTGTATCGTGGTGGCGATCACCAGGCGCTTGAGCGCTGGCTCAATACGTTGCAGCAGCAGGAGCGGACCTGGGCCGCCGTGGTACGAGCCGAGGTGCGCCCGCTGGCCGGCGAGCTGTCGGAACGCTTTCAGGACGGTTTCGGCCTGGGCCGCGATGTCAGCTGGAAGATCCACCTGTACTTCGCGGAAAACCCGATCATGGATATTCCCTTCAGTGATCGCAGCGCCAGTTTTCTGATCCAGCTGCCCCAGCGCATGCGCCCCGGCCTCAACTGGCACTACGCCAAACTGCTGCTGCAACTGGTGGTGCCGCTGGTGCTGCTGCTGATCGTCTGCCTGGTGCTGTACCGCCATTTGATGCAGCCGCTACGGCGGCTCGAACAGGCCACGCGGCAGTTCAGCGATGGCCGCTACGACGTACGGGTGCGCTCGCTGCTCGGCTCGCGCAACGACGAGCTGGCCAGTCTGGCGGATACCTTCGACGCCATGGCCGAACGCACTGGGCAACTGATCATCGACCAGCGCCAGCGTCTGGCGGACATGTCTCACGAATTGCGCACGCCGCTGACCCGCATCGAAATGGCGGTCAGCCTGGCCGAGCAGGGCGCCGACAGTCGCGTGCTGCTCGAACGCATCCGTGACGATTGCAACGGCATGCGCCAACTGGTCGAGGATGCCCTGACCCTCAGTTGGCTGGAAAACGAGCGCCCGCAGTTGCGTGACGAAACCCTCGACCTCACCGAACTGCTCGACAGCATTCTCGATGATGCCCGCTTCGAGTACCCGGATCGCCAGTTGCTGGCGCAACTGCCGGAAGAGGCGGTGCTGGCCGGCAGCAGCCATCGTGCGTTGGGCCAGGCCATCGAGAACGTGGTGCGCAATGCCCTCGACCACACGCCGCCAGGTGGGGTGGTCGAGGTCGACCTGCAGGCCGATGAACAGGCCTGGCAGTTGCAGATTCGTGATCAGGGCCCGGGCGTCGACGAACAGTGGCTGGAGCGGATCTTCCAGCCGTTCTTCCGGGTGGGCGGCGAGCGTGCCGGCTACGGCCTGGGCTTGGCACTGGCGCAGCGGCAGGTTCGCGCTACCGGCGGCAGCATCCGGGCGAGCAATCGTGAGGGCGGTGGGCTGCAGCTGACCATCTGCCTGCCGCAGCAGGCGAGCGGGCAGTCGTAACAGTTGTAAAAGTTGTACGTGCCCTCGGCTGGATTCGATAAGAATTTGCGAATACGAAATATTTGCATCTTTCTTGGGGAGGGATCAGTCATGCACCGTTGTCCGTATCGTCTGTCACTGCTGGGCGCCATGGTCGCTGGCAGCTTCATGGGCCAGGTTCAGGCGCAGAGCGCTGCTTCCTCGCTCGAGCTGGCGCCCAGTTCGGTGACGGCGGTGGCCAGCGAGCGCGCTGAAACCGTCGAGGCCGAGCAGATCCAGCGTCTGCAGGCCAACGATCTGCAGGACGTGTTCGAGAGCAACCCGCAAGTCACCGTCGGCGGCGGTGCAGGGATCGCCCAGAAACTCTACCTGCGCGGCTTCGAAGACACCCAGTTGAACATCACCATCGACGGTGCCAGCCAGGCTGGGCAGACCTTCCACCACACTGGGCGTATCGGCATCGAGCCCGAGCTGCTCAAGCGCGTCGAGGTACAGGCCGGAACCGGCGACGCCACCGCGGGCCCGGGAGCCCTGGGCGGTGCCATCCGGTTCGTGACCAAGGACCCGGACGATCTGCTGCGCGAGGGCGAGTCCTTCGGTGCATTGGTCAAGGGCGGTTACTTCAGCAATGCCGAGGGCTACAAGAGCAGCACCAGCCTGTATGGCCGCTTCAACGAGAGCTGGTCGGCGCTGGCTGTGGCCAGCTATCAGGATCAGAACGATTACGAGGACGGCAACAACGACGACGTACTGGGCACCGGGGCGCGGCAAAAGCTCGGCTTCACCAAGCTGGTGGGCAAGCTCAGCGAATCCCAGACCCTGCGCCTGAGCTACGAGCAGCGCACCGACGACGGCGAGCGCAGCCAGCGCCCGCAGTGGATTCCCAGCGGCTTCAACCGCCTGTATCCGATGCGCAGCGAGCGGGAAACCTGGACGCTCAATTACGCTTTCAAACCGCTGGACAACGACCTTGTCGATGTCGAGCTGACCGCCTTCCACAATGAGGTGGAGCTGCAGCAGGACGGGCGTTTCGGCCTGTACTTCGGTGGCACGCGCAGCAGCGGTTTCGACCTGCGCAACACCAGCCACCTGGGGCGTCATACGCTCACCTACGGCGTCGATTATCGCGACGACCGCGGCACCCTCGGCCCAGAAGGCAATCGTGAAGAGACCAGCGAAGACGGCAGCATCCTCGGCCTCTACGTGCAGGACAGCCTGCAACTGACCGAGCGCCTGCAGATCGGCGCCGGCCTGCGCTACGACCGTTACAAACTCGATGATCGTGACGACCAGCGCTTCCGTGAAGACGGCGTCAGCCCCAACCTCAGCGCCCGCTATGCGCTGACGCCCGAGCTGACCCTGCTCGCGGGGCATACCCGTGCCCTGCGCGGGCCGCAAGTGCGTGATGCCTTCAAGATGGACTCCTCGCGCAACGACCCTAACACCAAGGCCGAGCGTGCTCGCACCAGCGAGGTCGGTTTCGAGTACCGGCTGGCCAGCTGGGAGCTGTCCGGCAAGCTCTACGAGACGCGCATCGAGGACGCCGTCGCCGACCCCATCGGCGCGCCCAACGTTTACGGCAACATCGGTGACCTGAAGAGCGAAGGCGTGCTGCTGCAGACCGCCTACCACTGGCAGCGCGTGAGTGCCGGCCTGAGCTATCACCACAACAACGCCCGGCTCGATGGGCGCCGCCTGAACGTCTACGAACACAACGGTCAGGGCACCAGCCTCGGCGATACCTGGACGACCTTCGCCGACTACCGTGCCACCGATGACCTGACGGTTGGCTGGCAGGGCCGTTTCGTGGAAAGCGTCGACTCGGTGCATACCGGGCAGGGCACGGTGAGCAAGCCCGGTTACGGCGTGCATGACCTGTACGCCGAATGGCTGCCGCTGGCGGCCGACCGCCTGACCTTGACCCTGACCCTGAAGAACCTGTTCGACAAGCAGTATCTGGATCACGCCAGCAACGAGGACTTCACCCACATTCCCGGCTTCGAGGGGGTGCGGGGTTCCTACGAACCAGGCCGCGAACTGCGCCTTGGCGTGGCGCTGCGTATCTGATGGCGTGGTCGACGCGTACGCCCGGTGTGATGCCGGGCGTTTTGCTCATCCTGCTGGCACTGCAGTCCAGCCTGGCTCACGCCGGGCAACTGCTCACCGATATTGCCGGACGTCAGGTCGAAGTTCCCGCGCAGGTGCAGCGCATTGTTCTCGGCGAAGGACGCCTGTTGCCGGTGCTGGGGATTCTCGAGGGCCAGCAGGTGCTCGACCGCCTGGTGGGCATGCCGGCGGATCTGGCGCTGATCGACCCCGGCACCGAGCGGCAGTACCGCGACGCCTTTCCGGCGTTGCAGCAGGTGCCACGCATCGGCCAGGGCTCGGCCGATACCTTCAGCCTGGAGCAGGTGCTGAGCCTGGCGCCGGACCTGGCGATCTTCAGCCTGTCCGGTCACGGTCCCGGCAGCCATCAGCAGCGTCTGACCGAGCAGCTGCAGCGCGCTGGTATCGCCGTGCTGTTCGTCGATTTCCGCGAGCAGCCGCTGATCAATACGCCACGCAGCATTCGCCTGCTCGGCCAGGCCCTGGGGCGCGAGGCGCGTGCCGAGGCATTCGTCGCTGCCCACGCCAGGGCACTTGCCGCTGTCAGCGATGCGTTGCCCGGCCCGCCCGGCCCTCAGGTATTTCTGCATAGCCGGGCCGGGCTGGGCGACGGCTGCTGCGAGAGCATGGCGCGCGGCATGCTCGCCGGTCTGCTGGAGGCGGCCGGTGGTCGTAGCCTGGCAACGGACTACCTGCCGGGACATGCCGGCGTGTTGAGCCTGGAACTGTTGCTCAGCCAGCCGGTGGATCATTACGTGGCCAGTGCCGTGGGCTCGGCGAACAGCCTGGCCGAGGGTGCGCCTTACATTGCCCTGGGGCCTGGCGTGCAAGCCGAGCCGGCCCGCCAGTCGTTGCAGCGCTTGGTCAGCACGGGCGGTATCCGCCACCTGGCGGCGATCCGCAATGGGCAGACCCATGCCATCTGGCACGGTTTCTACAACAGCCCGTTCAATGTGGTGGCGGTGCAGGTATTCGCCCGCTGGCTGTACCCCGACGTTTTCGCCGATCTCGACCCCCAGGCCACGCTCGCGCAGTTGTACGGCGAGTTTCAGCCGGTGCCGCTGCAGGGCACCTACTGGATCAGCCTGTGAGCGCGAGCGAACTGCGCCGAGGTTATCGGCGATTGGCCTGGCGCCGGGTGATCTGCCTGGGGATTCTGACCCTGCTGCTCGGCGCGTCCTTCGTCAGCGACCTGGCCACCGGCCCGGCGGGCCTCGGCTGGTGGCAGGTGCTGCAGGGACTGCTGCAGCCGCAAAGCCTGGCGCCTGCGCAGTGGGTGATCATTCACGAAGTGCGCGTACCGTACGCGTTGATGGCGCTGGTGGTCGGCGCCAGCCTCGGGCTGGCCGGTGCGGAAATGCAGACCGCCTTGAACAACTCCCTGGCCAGCCCCTTCACCTTGGGTGTTGGCGCCGCCGCGACACTGGGCGCATCGCTGGTCATCGTGTTCAGCCCGTCGCTTGGCAGCCTGGGCCAGCAGGTGCTGCTGCCGCTGGCGGCGTTTGTCTGCGCCTTGCTCGCCTGCCTGCTGTTGCTGCTGATGGCGCGCTTGCTCGGCCCGGCGCTGCACACCCTGGTGCTGTTCGGAATCGCCCTGCTGTTCGGGCTCAATGCACTGGTCGGCATGTTGCAGTTTCTGGCCAGCGCCGACGCCTTGCAGCAGATCGTCTTCTGGACCCTGGGCAGCCTGGCCCGTGCCGACCTGCAGCGGGTCGCACTGGTCGCTGGGGTACTGTCGCTGTGCCTGTTCTGGGCCATGAGTCAGGCCTGGGCGATGACCACCTTGCGGGCAGGGGAGGAGCAGGCACGCAGCCTGGGTATTCGTGTCGAGCGCCTGCGCGCACTGGCGCTGCTGCGGGTCAGCCTGCTGACCGGCGTGGCGACGGCCTTCGTCGGTGAGGTGGGCTTCGTCGGCCTGGTCGGCCCCCATGTGGCGCGCCTGCTGCTGGGCGAGGATCACCGCTTCTTCCTGCCCGGCAGCGCCCTGGCTGGCGCCTTGCTGCTGTCGCTGGCATCGCTGGCCAGCCGCGCCTTGCTGCCCGGCGTCATCTTGCCGGTCGGCCTGGTGACCGCAGTGGTCGGCGTGCCGCTGTTCGTGGCGTTGATCCTGGCCCGTGGGCGGAGTGTGAGTGGATGAGCCTGCTGATTCGCGATCTGCGCCTGGCCCACGGCAAGTGGCTGGTGCTGGAGAACCTGAGCCTTGAGCCTATCGAGCCCGGCGCTATGGTGGCCGTGCTGGGGCCCAACGGGGTGGGCAAGTCGACGCTGATCCGCGCGTTGGCGGGCATGCACACGGCGACGGGGGAGGCGCTACTGGGCGATCAGCCGCTGCTCGGCATTGCGCCCTGGCGACAGCGCGCGCGGGTCGGCTACCTGCCGCAACACCTGCCACAGGCGACTTCCCTGCTGGCGTATGAGCTGCTGCAGGGCGCTTGCCGGGCACGCGGCGGCGCAGCAGGGGATGCCGACGTTCGCATCGCCGCCGTGCTGTCACGGCTGGGTATCGAGGGGCTGGCGTTGCGCCGGCTCAGTGAGTTGTCCGGTGGGCAGCGCCAACTGGTCGGCCTGGCCCAGGTGCTGGTCAGCGAGCCACGCCTGCTATTGCTCGACGAGCCGACCAGCGCCTTGGATCTGCGCTGGCAGCTACGGGTGTTGCAGGTGGTGCGCGAGCTCACCCAGGAGCGAGGCTGTATCGCCCTGGTCGCCTGTCACGATCTCAACCTGGCGCTGCGCCATTGCGATCGCCTGCTCTTGCTGGCGCCCGGCGGCCACTATCGGCTGGGCACGGCGGATCAGGTGCTGGATGCCGACTGGCTACGGCTGGCCTATGGCGTCGAGGCGCGCATCGAGCGCTGCTCCGCCGGTTGGCCTCTGGTGCTGGCGGATCGAGCGGTGACCCTTTAAATCGCCGCTCTTCCCGATGATGTTCAGGCCTGCTCGAAGATCACGTAGACCTTGCGGCACGGCTCGAGCACTTCCCAGGTGCCGACGAAGCCGGCCGGGATCACGAAGCGGTCGCCGACACGCACGGTCTTGGCGTTGCCTTCGCCGTCGCGCAGCACGGAAACCCCCTGAAGGATTTCGCAGTATTCGTGCTCGGTGTAGCTCACCGTCCACTGGCCGATGTCGCCCTCCCAGACGCCGGCATTGAACTGGCCGCAGGGGCTGGCGTAGTGGTTGCGTACCTGCTGCAGCGGGTCGCCCTTGAGGATTTTTTCAGGGGCTGGACGGTACTCTTCGGCGCTGCTGCCGCCTTGGGCGAAATCGACAATCTGCTGGATATTCATATTCGCTTCCGTGGTCAATCCGAGAACGTGCAGCGATCATCCCATGCCCATCGACGGCTTGGGACGGCAGGGCGTAACAGGCTGTTGAAAGCACCTGCGTTTTTCAACGGACCCTAACGATTCGCTCGAGTCTATGTTTAATAAATTGAACGCAGCAAGGGCATTTCCCGACAAAGTGTCAAGAATATTGAAAATCCTGCGGACGCTGGTTTAGTGTGGTTCGCAGTTTCCGAGGCGCCAGGCGCCTTCACCTACTAGAAGAGGATGATCAGATGAGCCGTTTGACTCGTGCCGACTGGGAACAGCGTGCCAAGGATCTGAAGATCGAGACCCGTGCCTTCGTGCAGGGTGAATACCAGGCCGCCCAGAGCGGCGAAACCTTCGATTGCATCAGCCCGGTCGATGGTCGGGTGCTGGGCCAGGTCGCCAGTTGCGACCTGGCCGACGCGGAGCTGGCGGTCAAGTCGGCGCGCGCAGCCTTCGACTCCGGCGCCTGGTCGCGCCTCGCGCCGGCCAAGCGCAAGGCCAAGATGATCCGTTTCTCGGAGCTGCTGCTGGCCAACGCCGAGGAACTGGCGCTGCTGGAAACCCTCGACATGGGCAAGCCGATCAGCGATTCGCTGAGCATCGACATTCCGGCGGCTGCCAATGCCATCCGCTGGAGCGCCGAGGCCATCGACAAGGTCTACGACGAAGTCGCGCCGACGCCTCACGATCAGCTCGGCTTGGTCACCCGCGAGCCGGTTGGGGTGGTGGCGGCCATCGTGCCGTGGAATTTCCCGCTGACGATGGCTTCCTGGAAGCTCGGCCCGGCGCTGGCTACCGGTAACTCGGTGATCCTCAAACCGTCCGAGAAATCGCCGCTGACCGCCATTCGCGTCGCCGCCCTGGCCGTGGAGGCCGGTATTCCGGCTGGCGTTTTCAACGTCCTGCCGGGTCATGGCCATACCGTGGGCAAGGCCCTGGCCCTGCACATGGACGTCGATACCATCGTGTTCACCGGCTCCACCAAGATCGCCAAGCAACTGATGATCTATGCCGGCGAATCGAACATGAAGCGCGTATGGCTGGAGGCGGGTGGCAAGAGCCCGAACATCGTCTTTGCCGATGCGCCGGATCTGCAGGCCGCGGCCGAGTCCGCGGCCAGCGCCATCGCCTTCAACCAGGGCGAAGTGTGCACCGCGGGCTCGCGCCTGCTGGTGGAAAACTCCATCAAGGAGCGTTTCCTGCCCATGGTGGTCGAGGCCCTGAAAGGCTGGAAGGCTGGCAACCCGCTGGATCCGGAAACCAACGTCGGTGCTCTGGTCGATACCCAGCAGATGAACACCGTGCTCGGCTACATCGACGCCGGTCACAAGGACGGCGCCACGCTGCTGCTCGGTGGCAAGCGCACCCTGCAGGAGAGCGGCGGCACCTATGTCGAGCCGACCATCTTCGACGGCGTGACCAATGCGATGACCATCGCCCGCGAGGAGATCTTCGGGCCGGTACTCTCGGTGATCGGTTTCGACAGCGCCGAGCAGGCCGTGCAGATCGCCAACGACACCGTTTACGGCCTGGCCGCAGCCGTGTGGACGGCGGATATCTCCAAGGCCCACCTGACCGCTCGTGCGCTGCGTGCTGGCAGCGTGTGGGTCAACCAGTACGATGGCGGCGACATGACCGCACCGTTCGGTGGCTTCAAGCAGTCGGGCAACGGCCGTGACAAGTCGCTGCACGCCTTCGACAAGTACACCGAACTGAAAGCCACCTGGATCAAACTCTGATCCTGCACGGATAAGCTCGCCAGCGGGCGGGCTCATCAACCCGGCGGCCGGGCTCCATGGAGCCCGGCCGCTGTGCTTTGTCTCTGGAGTCGCAATGCGTTGGGGAACCTACTTCGCCGTTTGCGCGGCGGTGATCAGTATCGGCCTGGCGATGGGCACCACCATGCCGCTGGTGTCCTTGCGTCTGGAGAGCTGGGGTTATGGCTCGTTCGCCATCGGCATCATGGCGGCGACACCGGCCATCGGCGTGCTGCTCGGCGCTTCGCTGGCCGGGCGGCTGGCCTCGCGCTGCCCCACGCCGCGGCTGATGCAACTGTGCCTACTGGTCGGTGCGCTGTCGGTCGCCGGGCTGGCGTTGATGCAGAGCTACGCCGTGTGGCTGCTGTTGCGCCTGCTGCTGGGCGTGACCCTGACCGTGGTGTTCATCCTCGGTGAAAGCTGGATCAACCAGCTGGCCGTCGAGAAGTGGCGTGGCCGTCTGGTCGCGCTGTATGGCACCGGTTATGCGCTGAGCCAGCTCTGCGGGCCGTTGTTGCTGAGCGTGCTCGGCACCGATACGGATCTGGGCTTCTGGTTCGGTATCAGCTTGCTGATCAGCGGGGCGCTGTTGTTGATCGGCCGCACCGGCGCGCCCGTAGTCGATGCTCACAGCGCTTCGGGTCGAGGCTTGCTGGTGTTCTGCCAGCGCATGCCGGCGATCGCCTGGGCAGTGATGCTGTTCGCCGCCTTCGAGGCGATGATGCTCACCCTGCTGCCGATCTATGGGCTGCGTCAGGGCTTCACCCAGGAAGTCGCGCTGTTCATGGCCAGCGTGGTGGTGGTCGGTGATGCGGCGCTGCAACTGCCCATCGGCCTGCTCGCCGATCGTATCTCGCGGGTCACGCTGTTCCGCGGCTGCGGCGTGGTGCTGCTGTTCTCCAGCCTGGGAATTCCGCTGCTCCTGCATACGCCGCTGATCTGGCCGGTGCTGGTGCTGTTCGGCGCCAGTGCTGGCGGCCTGTTCACCCTGTCGCTGATCCTGATCGGCGAGCGCTTCCGGGATGATCAACTGGTGCGCGCCAACTCCCACGTGGCTCAGCTGTGGGGCATCGGCTGCCTGATCGGCCCGCTGGCGACCGGGGCGGTCAGCCAGTGGGTCAGTGGGCATGCCTTGCCAATCCTCATGGCGCTCGGTGCGGCAGGCTTCGTGTGGTTGGCTTGGCGGCCTGATGCATTCGACGAGCGCGTCACGCTAGCAGGCCGTTGAAAAACTACCTGCGTTGGCAATACTGCGTTAAAAACGGCCTCAAAATGCTCATTTACAACGCGTAAACTGCGCTTTTTCGGCCGTTTTTGCCTTGTCTTACCTGCCTCGCCTACGTTTTTCAACGGCCTGCTATAGCATCTTCTCCAGCCCGATGGCCCGCGAGAACCAGGCGTTGAAATGCTGCCAGCGGTTGCCGGGCTCTTCGTGCAGCTCGAACGCCTTGCCGTCGTCCTCACCGACCCAGACCATGCGCGTGCCGTTGCCGTCAGGCTGCAGGCGCACTTCATAGCTGACCGAGGGTTTCATGCCCTGCAGGGCCAGTTCGCGCAGGTAGGCAGCCAGCTTGGGGCTGTCCACCAGCACGCCCACTTCGGTGTTCCAGAGCACCGAGCGCGGGTCGACGTTGAAGGAGCCGACGAAGGATTTCTGCCGGTCGATCACCAGCGCCTTGCTGTGCAGGCTGGAATCGGAGCCGCCGCTGAAACTGTAGGCCGGTGGCGAGTCGGCACCCGGTTGGCGGCGCAACTCGAACAGGCGAATGCCGTGTTCGAGCATTTCCTGTCGGTAGGGTGCGTAGCCACCGTGTACGGCAGGTACGTCGGTGGCCTCCAGGGCATTGGTCAACAAGCGGATATCCACGTCCCGGTCGGCCAGGCCGGTGAGGAATTCGAGGCCCGCCTGGGCCGGCACGAAGTAGGCGGAAACCATCACCAGATCACTCTTGGTGGCCTGCAGATGGGGCCCCAGTTGGGTGGTCAGCAGCAGGTGCGGGTCCGGTTCGCCACTGGCCAGCACCTTGCTCGGCGCATCCCACAGGGCGGTGCCGGGGGCCCAGATCAGCTCTCCCAGCCATTTCTGCAACTGTGGCTCCTGTTGGTAGGCGAGCAGGCGCTTGTAGAGCGTCGGTTGCTCCACGCGGGCGGTGTCCAGGTAATCGCGCAGCCCCTTGCGTGCCTTGCCCAGGTCCTTTTGCGAAGGTCGCTGCCAGACGAACTGCTCGATGGGTTTGCTCAGGGAGCTGTTCCAGTACTGGTCGAAACTCTGCGACAGATCCCGTGCCACCGGGCCGACGGCCAGCATGTCGATGTCGGTGAAGTTCATGTTCGGCTCGGCGTCGAAGTATTCGTCGCCCAGGTTGCGGCCACCGACGATGGCCGCGGCACTGTCGGCCAGCCACAGCTTGTTGTGCATGCGCCGGTGCTGCTGCGACAGGTTCAGGCCACGGCCGAGCATACGCGTGACGCCGGTCATGCGGCCGAGGTGCAGCGGGTTGAACACGCGGATCTGGATGTTCGGGTGAGCCGCCAGCAGGGCGATCTGATAATCCTTGCCGTCGCTGGTGGTGTCGTCGAGCAGAAAACGAATCCGTACGCCGCGATCCGCCGCTTGCAGCAATTCCTTGACCAGCGCCCGGGTGCTCAAGCCGTCATGCACGATGTAGTACTGCAGATCGAGGCTGTGCTGCGCCGCGCGGATCAGTTCGGCACGGGCCGCGAAGGCTTCATTGCTCGCCGGCAGCAGGCGAAACCCCGAGTGGCCCTGATGCTCGGCGGCACGTGCTTCAAGCGCCGCACCGAACGAGGAATCGGCCGTGGGAATCGCCTGGCTGGGCACGATGGGCACCTGATTGGCGCAGCCAGCGAGGCTCAGCAGAAGAATAAAGAGCAAGCGCAAGGGCACAGTCGCAGCCTCCATCGGCTGTCTGGGGAAGTGCTGATAGGACGCCGCTGCGCTTGAAAAGATTCAGTCTCTAGACTGCGGGGATTCTTCCAGCATGGCCGCCACGGTTTCGCCGACCTTGCGCACGGCCGCCTCGATGCTCGCGGTATGCCGTGAGGCGAAGTTCATGCGCAGGCAGTTGCGGTATTTGCCCGCTGCGGAAAAGATACTGCCCGGCGCGATCTGCACCTTGTGCACCGCCAGTTCGCGGTTCAGGCGCTGGCTGTCGAAGCCCTCCGGCATTTCCACCCAGATCATGAAGCCGCCCTGGGGCCGGCTGACCCGTACCGAAGGGGGAAAGTAACGGCTCACCCAGTCGCTCATCTGATCCAGGCCACGGGCGTACTGCGCGCGCATGCGGCGCAGATGGGGCTCGTAATGGCCGTCCTCGATGTACTCGGCCAGGGCCAGTTGCGGTAACTGGGCGGTGGCGCCGGTGCCCATGTACTTCATGTGCAGTACCTGATCGAGATAACGCCCCGGTGCTATCCAGCCAACCCGGAAGCCCGGTGCCAGGGTCTTGGAGAACGAACTGCAGAGCAGTACCCGGCCGTCGTCGTCATAGGATTTGATGGTGCGCGGGCGCGGGTAGTGGAAGGCCAGCTCGCCATATACATCGTCTTCGATGATCGCCACGTCGTGGCGCTGGGCGAGGGCCAGCAGGGCGCGCTTGTTGGCCTCCGGCATGATGTAGCCCAGCGGGTTGTTGCAGGTCGGGGTGAGCTGTATGGCCTTGATCGGCCATTGCTCCAGGGCCAGCTCCAGGGCTTCCAGGCTGATGCCGGTGAGCGGGTCGGTCGGCAGCTCCAGAGCTTTCATGCCGAAGCCTTTGAGCGCCTGCATCACGCCATGGAAACTGGGCGAGTCGACGGCGACGATATCGCCCGGTTCGCAGATCGCGCGGATCGCTGCCGATAGTGCCTCGTGGCAGCCGGTGGTGATGACGATGTCTTCATGGCTCAGCTGGCAGCCCGAATCCAGCGTCAGGCGGGCGATCTGCTCGCGCAGGCGCTGGTCACCGTGAATGCTGCCGTAGGTCAGGGTCTGCAGATCCTGCTTGCGACTCAGGCGCGACAGTGAGCGCAGTAGCGGCTTGAGGGTCGGGCTGTCGATGTCCGGTCGGCCGCGACCAAGCTGGATGAAATCGTTGCGCGGTGCAAAGGCGATCTGCTCCAGCACCTGATCCCACTGCGACACCTCGACTGGTCGCTGGGGGGGCCGACTGATCTTCGGCAGCGCTGGTTTGGCACGGCCCTGAGGGACGAAATAGCCGGATTTCGGCTTCGGCAGCGCGAGGCCGCGATCTTCCAGATGCCGATAAGCCTGCTGCACGGTACTCAGGCTGACCCCGTGTTCCTGGCTGAGGGCGCGCACCGACGGCAGGCGATCCCCCGGGCGATACAGGCCCTGTTCGATGCGCTCGCCAATCAGCTCGGCCAGGTTGGTATAGAGGGTCATGGTCGGCGCCTGTATGCAGGAATTGAATGAAAAACCGATACAGATAGCTGCGTAACCAACCATTCAGTTGGGTTTCGCCGATATCTGTATGGATTTAATTCCGTTTTTTTGGATCTGTCATGTCTTTTCATCGCTTGCCATCATGATCTCCCATGACCACCCGGTGCAGGAGAGCGAGATGAACGGATTAAGCGATGTGCGATTGACCCTCAAGAGCAGCGAACTCAATGGTGCGGTGCGCCAGCGTGTGGCGGAGCTGATGCCGGCGCGCGAGGCACTGGCCCATCGCTGGAAGCTGTTCATCCGCCGCCTGATGACTCGCCGCGCGTTGCTCGAGCTGAGCGATGCGCAGCTTCACGACATCGGCCTGACCCGGGATCAAGCCCGCAGAGAAGCCTCGCTGCCGTTCTGGAAACTCTAGAGGCGGGCATGCAGCGCAGCGGTACCCGGAGTGTTCCGTCCTGAGTATCGCTGCGCTGCGGGCTGCGTCAGGCCAGCTCTTTCAGCCGGTGCCAGAGCATACCCAGTGCCAGAAGCGGTGAACGCAGGTAGCGGCCGCCGGGGAAGGTCATGTGCGGCACCTTGGCGAACAGCTCGAAGCCGCCACCAGCCTGCCCGGTGATGGCCTCGGCGAGCAGCTTGCCGGCCAGGTGCGTGGCGTTCACGCCGTGGCCTGCGTAGGCCTGGGCATAAAAGACGTTGGGCTGATCCTTCAGTTGACCAATCTGCGGCAGGCGATTCGCGCCAATGCCGATCATCCCGCCCCATTGGTAGTCGATACGCACATCGTCCAGCTGCGGAAAGACGGCCAGCATCTTGGGCCGCATGTAGGCGGCAATATCCGCAGGGTCGCTGCCGGAATAGTGGCAGGCGCCGCCGAACAGCAAGCGACGGTCGGCGGACAGGCGGTAATAATCGACCGCCACCCGTTGGTCACAGAGCGCCATGTTCTGCGGGATCAGCGCGCTGGCCTGCTCCTCGCTCAACGGCTCGGTGGCGATGATGTAACTGCCGGCCGGCAGCACCTTGCCGCCCAGGGTCGGGTTCAGGTCGCGGATGTAGGCGTTGCAGCCCAGCACCAGGTGCCCGGCACGCACCACGCCCTGAGCCGTGTGCACGCGGATTTCACTGCCGTAGTCGATGCGTGTGGCCGCTGAATGCTCGTACAGGCGTACACCCAGGCTGTGTGCCGCAGCGGCTTCGCCCAAGGCCAGGTTGAGTGGGTGCAGGTGCCCCGCGCCCATGTCGATAAGGCCGCCGACATAGCGGTTGGAACCGACCACTTCGTGTATCTGTTCCGGTTGCAGCAGGCGCAGTTCGTGGCGATAGCCGAGGCTCCGCAGCTCGGCGGCGTCCTCGGCGAAACCGGCGAGGTCGCGGGGCTTGTTGGCCAGGTCGCAATAACCCCAGGTCAGGTCACAGGCGATGCCGAACTGTTCGACCCGGCGGCGCACGATCTCCACCGCTTCGAGGCCCATCAGTTTCAGCTCGCGTACGCCGCTGGCGCCGATCACCGACTCGAACTGCTCGACGCCGTGGCCGACGCCGCGAATCAGTTGCCCGCCGTTTCGTCCGCTGGCGCCCCAACCGATCCTATGGGCCTCCAGCAACACCACCGACAGGCCCTTCTGGGCAAGCTCGATGGCCGTGTTCAGGCCGGAGAAGCCCCCGCCAACGATGCACACGTCGGCACGCTGCTCACCTTGCAGCGGCGGATAATCGACCTGCAGGTTGGCGCTCGCGGCGTAGTAGGACGGGGCATGCGCGGCGCTATGAACCGGCGGGTGGGCACGGGCGGTCATGTGCGAAATCCTGAGTTTTGTGTTTGTAAAAATTGACGAAGCATAAGCGCTGACTTTGCCCTGCGCCAACCCGCGATGGCGCGCAGAGGATGCTGCCGTCGCATCCTTTGCGGCGGGCGGGCTCGCCTGTACCATGCGCGCCATCCATTTCCGAGCCGTGACCATGAGCTGCACCAGCCGCAAGATAGACCTGCTGCGCCGACAGATCCCGCGCTTCGATTGCGTGCCCGGCTGTCACGACTGCTGCGGCCCGGTGACCGCTTCGTCGGAAGAAATGTCGCGCCTGCCGCGCAAGACCGCCGCCGAGCAGGACGCCGCGCTGGCCGAGTACAACTGCGTTCACCTCGGCCCTCAGGGTTGTCAGGTCTACGACCAGCGCCCGCTGATCTGCCGCCTGTTCGGCACCACTCCCAACCTGCCATGTCCGCATGGACGTGCGCCCGAGCAGCCAATCGAGGCAGGCGTCGAGCGCCAGGTGCATCAGCTCATCGCCAGCACGCGGCAGGTGTTGGTCTAGGCATTTGGCGGGGGCTGATGGTATCCACGCTCCCGTGTGAGAACGTTAACCGGGGCGTTGCGTCGGGCAGCAAGTAGGGTGGATAACGCGAAGCTTATCCACCAATCACGGCACAAGGCTGGGCCGGCGTTGAACCAACCGGTGGAAAACGCTTCGCGGTTTTCCACCCTACGGTCAGTTGCCGTTCGCCTAGCAACTTACCGCTCGAAACGCGCAGCTTGCCGCTGCTTACTCCGGCACCGGCAGTGCCAGGCTCTCCTTCACCTCTTCCATCACGATATAGCTCTTCGACTCGCGCACATGGGGCAGCTTGAGGAGGATGTCGCCGAGCAGTTTGCGGTAGCTGGCCATTTCGTTGATGCGCGCCTTCACCAGGTAGTCGAAATCGCCGGATACCAGGTGGCATTCCAGTACGTGGGGCAGCTTGAGCACGGCGCGGCGGAAATCCTCGAAGGTGTCGCCGGATTTGTAGTCCAGGCTGATCTCCACGAAGACCAGCAGGCTGGCCTTGAGGTTCTGCGGATTGAGGCGGGCGTGGTAGCCCATGATGATGCCTTCGCGCTCCAGGCGACGTACCCGCTCCGTGCAGGGCGTGGTGGACAGGCCGACCCGTTCGCCCAGCTCGGTGAAGGAGATGCGGCCGTCCTCCTGGAGGATGCGCAGGATGTTGCGATCGATCTTGTCCAGCTCGCGGCGGCTCTGATGTTGCGTACGCATGGTCGGCGCCCCTCCATGAAAGGCTGTTAAACCCAGAATTCCCTTCAAATATAGGTGTGTATACAGTGAAAAGCACTGCTATTCACTTTCTATACTGTACGCATCGACTTCTCGGAACGTAATACGCCAGTGCATCGTCGCGGCGGGGAGAACATATGCGGGTTCTGGTGCTTGGTAGTGGTGTGATCGGTACGGCCAGTGCGTATTACCTGGCCCGTCAGGGTTTCGAGGTGGTGGTCGTGGATCGCCAGAACGGCCCGGCCATGGAAACCAGCTTCGCCAACGCTGGCCAGGTCTCGCCAGGCTATGCCTCGCCCTGGGCGGCGCCAGGTGTGCCGCTCAAAGCCATCAAGTGGCTGCTGCAGAAGCATGCGCCACTGGCGATCAAGATGACCGGCGATATCGACCAGTACCTGTGGATGGCGCAGATGCTGCGCAACTGCACGGCCAGCCGCTATGCGGTGAACAAGGAACGCATGGTGCGCCTGTCCGAGTACAGCCGCGACTGCCTCGACGAGCTGCGTGCGGAAACCGGTCTGGCCTATGAAGGGCGCCAACTGGGCACCACGCAGATCTTCCGCACCCAGGCCCAGCTGGACAACGCTGCCAAGGACATCGCCGTGCTGCAGCAGTCCGGCGTGCCCTACGAGTTGCTCGACCGGGCAGGTATCGCCAAGGTCGAGCCGGCGCTGGCGGGCGTCACCGACAAGCTCGCCGGTGCCCTGCGCCTGCCCAACGACCAGACTGGCGATTGCCAGATGTTCACCCGCAAGCTGGCCGACATGGCCGCTGCGCTGGGTGTGCAGTTCCGGTTCGGGCAGAACATCCAGCGCCTGGATTTCGCCGGTGATCGCATCAACGGCGTGTGGATCGACGGCCAGCTGGAAACCGCCGACCGCTACGTGCTGGCGTTGGGCAGCTACAGCCCGCAATTGCTCAAGCCGCTGGGCGTGCGCGCGCCGGTGTATCCGCTCAAGGGCTATTCGCTGACCGTGCCGATCACCAACCCGGCCATGGCGCCGACTTCGACCATCCTCGACGAGACCTACAAGGTGGCGATCACCCGTTTCGACCAGCGCATCCGCGTGGGCGGCATGGCCGAAATCGCCGGCTTCGATCTCAGCCTCGATCCGCGCCGCCGGGAAACCCTGGAGATGATCGTCGGTGACCTGTATCCCCAGGGCGGTGATCTGAGCCAGGCCGATTTCTGGACGGGCCTGCGCCCGGCAACCCCCGATGGTACGCCGATCGTTGGCGCAACACCCTATCGAAACCTGTTTCTGAACACCGGACACGGTACCCTAGGCTGGACCATGGCCTGTGGCTCTGGGCGCTTGCTCGCCGATATCATCGCCAGAAAGCGTCCGCAGATCAGCAGCGAAGGCCTGGATATTTCCCGTTATGGCACAACCAAGGAGTCGAACACCCATGTCCATACAGCGCCTGCGAACTGAGCCGCGTCTGAGCGAAATCGTCATTCACAATGGCACCGTCTATCTGGCCGGCCAGTTGGATGAAGACCACAGCGAAGGGATCGAGGCCCAGACCAAGGCGACCCTGGACAGCATCGATGCGTTCCTCGCCGAAGCCGGCACCGACAAGACGCGTATCCTGTCGATCACCATCTTCCTGAAGAACATCGATGATCGCGAAGGCCTGAACAAGGTCTGGGACGCCTGGGTACCGGCTGGCCAGTCTCCGGCCCGCGCCTGCGTCGAAGCCAAACTGTATTCGCCGGACGTGCTCGTGGAGATGACCGTGATTGCTGCTTTACCCTAAAGGCCGGCTCACGATCCAAACGAGATGTTCCGACTGCAATAAGGCGCTAGCAGCCGTTGCCGCTCCACTGTGGGAGGGCGCCATGCGCGCGAAAAATCGCGGGTATGGCCCGCTCCCACAGGCTGTAGGGTGGGCTTCAGCCCACCCAATCGAACGTCCGCACCCGCCTCAGTAGTATGTCTTCTTCCGTTATTCGAGATAACCATGCGTCCCGCCCGTGCCCTGATCGATCTGCAAGCCCTGCGTCACAACTATCAATTGGCCCGTGAACTGTCCGGCGCGCGCGCGCTGGCGGTGGTCAAGGCCGATGCCTACGGGCATGGCGCGGTGCGCTGCGCGCAGGCGCTACAGGGTGCAGATGGTTTCGCCGTGGCCTGTATCGAAGAAGCGTTGCAACTGCGCGAGGCGCGGATCAGCGGGCCCATCCTGCTACTCGAGGGCTTTTTCGAAGCGGCGGAGCTGGAGCTGATCGACAGGCACGAGCTGTGGTGCGTGGTACACGCACAATGGCAACTCGAAGCCATCGAGCAGGCGTCGCTCGAGCGGCCGCTGAACGTCTGGCTGAAGCTCGACAGCGGTATGCACCGCGTCGGCTTTCATCCGGCCGACTATCAGGCCGCCTACCGGCGCCTGCTGGCCAGCGGCAAGGTGGCGAAGATCGTGCTGATGAGCCACTTCTCCCGCGCCGACGAGCTCGACAACGTGCGCAGCGACGAGCAGCTTGCGGTGTTCCTCGCGGCTCGCGAAGGGCTTGCCGCCGAGGTCAGCCTGCGCAACTCGCCAGCGCTGCTCGGTTGGCCGAGCATTCCCAGCGACTGGTCGCGCCCCGGCATCATGCTCTATGGCGCCACGCCTTTCGAGCAGGCTCACGATGTCGCGGCCCGGCTAAAGCCGGTGATGACTCTGGAGTCGCGGGTGATCAGCGTCCGCGACCTGCCCGCAGGCGAGCCGGTCGGCTACGGCGCGCGCTTCACCAGTGAGCGGGCCACCCGCGTGGGGGTGGTCGCCATGGGCTATGCCGACGGTTACCCGCGTCACGCACCGACTGGTACACCGGTGCTCATCGATGGCCAGCCATCGCGGATCATCGGCCGGGTGTCGATGGACATGCTGACCGTCGACCTCAGCGATCTGCCCGCTGCCGGGCTGGGCAGCCGTGTCGAGTTCTGGGGCTCCGGCGTGCTGGCCAGCGATGTCGCCATCGCGGCGGGTACCATTCCCTATCAACTGTTCTGCAACGTGCGACGCGTGCCGCTGATTTACAGCGAAAGCTAAGGGCGCTCGCCTGGCGGGTCTCCGTCCGGCATGGCAATCCCTCACGTTGAAACATCAACAGTCCTTGGCTCACGGGTGTTTCAAGGTGTTCAGACTGTTGTAAATACTGAACACTGTTGCCATGATACGGCCAATTCCATGTCTTCCCTGGGGGCATCCTGCATTGGACGTCGGTCTACGCCTGCAATCGATCCGTAAGCTCAAAGGGCTTTCCCAGCGCGAACTCGCCAAACGGGCGGGGGTCACCAACAGCACCATCTCGATGATCGAGAAGAACAGCGTCAGCCCCTCGATCAGTTCGTTGAAGAAGGTGCTGGCCGGCATTCCGATGTCGCTGGTGGAGTTCTTTTCCCTGGAGGCCGAGCAGGACAATCAGGTGCAGGTGGTCTATCGGGCAAGCGAGTTGACCGATATTCACAGTGGCGCGATCACCATGAAGCTGATCGGCAAGGCGCATCCGAGCCGCGCCATTTCCTTTCTCGACGAAACCTATCCGCCGCACAGCGACACCGGCCTGGAGATGTACGCCCATGAGGGCGAGGAGACCGGCATGCTGGTCGAAGGTCGTCTCGAGCTCACCGTCGGTGATGAAGTGTTCGTGCTCGAGAGCGGCGACAGCTATTACTTCGAGAGCAGCAAGCCCCATCGTTTTCGCAATCCCTTCGATCAACCCGCCCGGTTGATCAGTGCCACCACCCCGGCAAACTTCTAAAACCGTGAGCGGCAGCGTGGCAATTCACGCTGCCGTTGATCTGCGTCATGGGTTCAATAACCCTGCGACAAGTTGGGTCATTCCGGCCCCGTAGGGCAGTCGTTATAATTCTCGGGCTTGCGAAACCGTGGCCGCGAGCGTGACTAGCCACCCATGAGGGCGTACGTGTGAACCCAATCAGAAGCATGCTCGTAGTGCCGGCAATCGCCTTGGCGCTATGGGCCGTGAATGCCCAGGCTACTACAGACGAAGCGATTGCCGAGCGAATCAAGCCAGTAGGGCAAGTGTGCATTTCCGGGCAGGCGTGCAAAGGCGTCGAAGCTGTAGCGGCTGTCACCGGCGGTGCCGCACGTAGCGCCGACGACATCGTGGCCAGGCACTGCACGGCCTGCCACACGCCGGGATTGCTCGGTGCGCCGAAGATCGGTGATACCGCTGCCTGGAGAAACCGGGCAGACGAGCAGGGCGGTATGGATGGCATCCTTGCGAAGGCGATTGCCGGTATCAATGCGATGCCGCCGAGGGGGACCTGTGGTGACTGCTCAGACGACGAACTGCGCGCCGCCATCGAGAAGATGTCCGGGCTCTAGGGCCCGTCCACGCCGTATCAGAGCCGCCTTCGGGCGGCTTTGTCATTTCAGAGTGATGACAAAATTGCAGCAAAAGGCCAGATCGGGCAGTCCAACGCACACTGCCGAGACCATTCTGCCTGGAGAGCTGCATGCCCCAACAGTGTTCCATCGAGCAAGCCGTCGAGCGCATTCTTGACGAAATCGACGGCCCTATTCGTCTGGGCCTGCCACTGGGGCTGGGCAAACCCAATCGCTGGGTCAATGCCCTTTACGCGCGTCTGCGCGAATGTCCCGAACGCCAGCTGACCATCTACACCGCCCTGTGCCTGGGGCGGCCCCGTGCTGGCCAGGATTTGCAGCAGCGCTTTCTCGACCCCTTCGTCGAGCGTGTATATGGCGATTATCCGGAGCTGGACTTTCTCGCCGACTTGCAGGGCGACACGTTGCCAGCCAATGTGCGGGTCGAGCAGTTCTTTCTGCAGCCCGGCAGCCTGCTCGATAGCGACTCGGCTCAGCAGGATTACACCAGCAGCAATTACAGCCACGCTGCCCGCGACATCAACGCCAAGGGCGTCAACGTGGTAGCGCAACTGGTCGCTGAGGACAGCAGTCGGCCCGGCCATTTCAGTTTGAGCTGCAATCCGGATATCACCCTGGACCTGCTGCCCCTGCTACAGGCAAGGCGTGAGCGCGGCGAAACCATCCTCTGCCTCGCTCAGGTCCACGGCCATCTGCCCTACATGCCGGGCGATGCCGAGTTGCCCCGTGAAACCTTCGATATTCAGCTACAGGAAAACGAAGCCAGCACGCTGTTCTCCACGCCGAACATGCCGGTGACGGTGCAGGACCACTGCATCGGCCTGCACGCCAGCACTCTGGTGCGTGATGGCGGCACCTTGCAGATCGGCATTGGCGCGATGGGCGATGCGGTCAGCGCAGCCTTGCTGGCGCGCCACGCCGATAACCCCAGCTACCGTGCGGTGCTGGCCGACTTGCACGACGGTCAGGCGCATCCGCTGACTGCGCTGCTCGGCGATCAGCAACCGTTCGACGTGGGGCTGTACGGTTGCAGCGAGATGTTCGTCAATGGCCTGCTGGCGTTGACCGACGCCGGTGTGATCCGCCGCGTCGTTTACCCCGACGTGCGGGTACAGCGTCTGGCCAGCGCCGGTGCGCTGGATGCCAATGGCCAGCCACGCGGCGTGCAGGCCATGCTCGACGCCGGGCTGCCGGAGCGCCTGGATGAAGCGACCCTGAACTGGATGCAGGAGGGCGGGCTGCTGGATGCCAACCTCAAGCTGCAGGGCGAGAACCTGCTACTGCCGACCGATCAGCAATGCTCCACCGAACTTTCCGACCCACTGAGTCAGGCGGCCCTGCGCGATTACCTGACGCCGGCCAAGCATGGCGTGTGGGTGCATGGCGGCTTCTTCCTGGGCCCGCAATCGTTCTATCAGCGTCTCGCCGATATGGATGCCGGGCAGCGCAGTCGCTTCGGCATGACCGGCATCGGCTTCATCAACGAGTTGTACGGCGAGGAGGCGCTCAAGCGCCTGCAGCGCGTCGAGGCGCGCTTCATCAACAGCGTGTTCACCGTCACCCTGCTTGGCGCGGCGGTGGCCGATCAGCTGGAAGATGGCCGCGTGCTCAGCGGCGTGGGCGGGCAGTACAACTTCGTCGCCCAGGGGCACGCATTGCCGGATGCGCGCTCGATTCTGCTGCTGCGCAGCTGGCGCGAATCCGCAGGCGAGGTGACATCCAACATCGTCTGGGAATATGGTCACGTGACCATCCCGCGGCATCTGCGCGACGTGGTGATCACCGAATACGGCATCGCCGATCTGCGCGGCAAGACCGATGCGCAGGTGATCGAGGCCTTGCTGAGCGTCAGTGATTCACGCTTTCAGGCGCAGCTGATGGAACAGGCCATCGAGGCCGGCAAACTGCCGAAGGATTTTCAGCTCGACCCGCGCTTCACGAGCAACACCCCCGAGCGTTTGCAGGCGATTGCCGATCGGCATGGGGCGTCATTCGCGGAGTATCCACTGGGCAGCGATTTCAGCCCGGAGGAGCAGGACTTGTTGCGCGCCTTGACCTGGTTGAAGGGCAAGTTCCGACTGAGCGAAGTGCTGGAACTGGGCAAGGCGGCGCTCGATCCACCGCCCGCCGAAGACTTTCCCGCGCACCTGCAGCGCATGTCGCTGGAGCAGCCCGACGGCTTGCGCGAGGAGCTGTACCAAAGGCTGCTGTTGAGCGGGCTGAAGGCGACGACTATTCGAGGAACGTGACCTTGCCGCCGGCCAGGGACTGGATGCGTGCCAGGGACTCGATGCGATAGCCCTCGGCGTCCAGCGTTGCACGGCCGCTCTGGAACGACTTCTCGATGACCACGCCGATACCGGCGATGCTGGCGCCAGCCTGGCCGACCAGATCGATCAGCGCCTTGGCGGCGTGGCCGTTGGCTAGGAAGTCATCGACCAGCAATACGTGGTCATTGGCATTCAGGTGCTTGGAGGAAATCGCCAGGGTGCTCTCGGTCTGCTTGGTGAACGAGAACACCTTGGAGATGTAGAGGTTGTCGGTGAGCGTCAGCGACTGGTACTTGCGCGCGAAAATCACCGGCACGCCCAGCTCCAGGCCAGCCATCACCGCCGGGGCGATACCGGAGGCCTCGATGGTGACGATCTTGGTGATGCCCTGACCTTTGAAGCGTTCGGCGAACTCGTGGCCGATCTGCTGCATCAGCTGTGGGTCGATCTGGTGATTGAGAAAGGCGTCGACCTTGAGCACCTGCTCGGACAGGACGGTACCTTCACTGCATATCTTCTGTTTCAACGACTCCACGATCGATCCTCTGGGCTCAAGAGCAAAGCGGCGGATTTTCCCTCAAATTGCCGATCATTTGTAGCGAAACCGCACCGCTCGCCACTTGGCGTCCGACGGCTGACCCGCAGGCAGTACCTGCGCAGCCAATATCGCGGCCAGGGTTTGTTGACGTTAGCAGCGCAAGCCGCGTTGCAGCGAGAAACCTCGACAGACCTTAGGCACGGCCCCAGCGCTCGAACAGGATCTGCGTGAATGCGGTGATCCGTGGCGAGCGTTGTCGTGATGGTGGGTAGACGATGGCGATTTCCCGCTGGCGCCCAGCGAAGGGCTGCAGCACTTCGATCAGGCGCCCGGCGGCAAGGTCATCGGCCACCGCGAAGTCCATCAGCTGGGCGACCCCCAGGCCAAGGCGAGCGGCTTCGAGCAGGGCGTCACCGTTATCGAAGATCAGCCGGCCGCTGGCCTCCACATCTCGTGGTCGACCGGTATCGATGAACTGCCAGGCGACCAGCTTTCCGTCCCGTGGATTACGTACTGCCAGGCAATCGTGACTGGCCAGGTCGTCGAGGTGCTGCGGTACGCCGCGACGAGCGAGGTAAGCGGGCGTGGCCACGCAAGTCCAGCGCGTGGCCCTGAGTGGGCGGGCGATCATGCGCTGATCGTCGATACGCCCGGTGCGCACGGCAAGGTCGAAGCCGTCCTCGACGATATCCACCACCCGGTCGCTCAGGGTGCTTTCGATGTGCAACTGTGGATAACGCTGGCTCAATTCGCCCAGCAGCGGCAGCAACACGATGCGCCCAAAGGCCGAAGGCGCGGTCAGGCGCAACACGCCGCTAGGCTCGCAGCGGCGGTCGAGCAACTCCCGTTCGGCATCCTCCAGGCCCGCGAGCAGGGGCGCGCACTGGTCGCGCAACAGGGTGCCGTCGGGCGTCAGGCTCACGCTGCGAGTATTGCGGTTGAGCAGGCGTGTGCCCAGTTCCCGCTCCAGGCGAGCGATGGCGCGTGACAGACCGGACTGAGTCAGGCCCGTGGCATGCGCGGCAAGGGTGAAACTGCGCAGCTCGGCCACCTTGAGCAGCAATTGCACGGCGTTCAGATCCATGATTTTTATCATCATTGAAAGGATTTGTAGCGTATTTATCATCTGTGACGCATGAATGAAACTGCAGAGCCGTCCATTAGCAGAGTTCTGTGCATGCCGTCTTCCCGTCCCCGCCTGATGCTGGCGCTACTCGCCTGCGCCCAACTGATCATCGCCCTGGATGCGACCATCCTTTTCGTCGCCCTGCCGAGCATCGGCGACGAGCTGAGGTTCTCCGCGCAGCAACTGCAGTGGGTGATCAGCGCCTACAGCGTGGCTTTCGGTGGTTGCCTGCTGCTCGGTGGGCGTTGCGCCGACCTGCTTGGTCGCCGCCGCATGTATCGCATCGGCCAGACCCTGTTCGCCGTGGCGTCTCTGGCCGGTGGTTGCACGGATTCGCCATGGCTGCTGGTACTGGCCCGGGCGCTGCAAGGGGTTGGCGCGGCGATGCTGTTCCCCGCCACGCTGGCACTGATCAATGGCAACTTCGCCGAAGGGGCCGCGCGTAATCGAGCGTTGGCGATCTGGAGTGCGGCATCGGCTGCCGGCCTGGCATTGGGGGCGTTACTGGGCGGTGTGTTGACCCAGGGCTTCGGCTGGGAGGCGGTATTTCTCGTCAATGTGCCGCTGGCAGGCGGCTGCGCCTGGGCGGCGGGGCGCTGGATCGGCGAAGACGCACCGCTCGACAAGGGTCGCAGCTTCGATCTGCCTGGGGCGTTTTGCGTCACCGCCGGGGGCAGCCTGCTGGTGCTGGCATTCATCCAGGGGCCGGAGTGGGGCTGGGCGACGCCTGAAGTTGTCGGTGCCTTCGGGCTGGCTGTGCTGTTGCTGGGGTTGTTCGTGTGGATCGAACGCAGGGCCGCAGATCCCCTGATGCATCTGCAACTGTTACGTCGCCGCAGCCTGTGGCTGGCGATGCTGATCACTGCGGTGTTCATGAGCAGTTTTGGGGTTCAGTACTACTTCCTGGCCATCTACTACGGGCAGGTGTACGGCTTCAGTGTGCTGCAAACCGGCCTGGCGTTTCTACCGGCGACCCTGGTGTGCACGCTGGGTATTGCTCTGGCCGAACCGATGCTGGCCCGCTTCGGCCCGCGCGTGACGCTGCTCCTGGGGCTGCTGGCCGGCGCTCTGGGCATTGCCTGGCAGACGTTCGGCCTGGCTCGCGTCGACGGCTATCTGCAGTTGTTGCCGGCCATCACGCTGCTGAGCCTGGGTCAGGGCATGACCTGGACGGCGATGTGGGTGTGCGCGGGGCAGGGCATCCCCACCGGCCAGCAGGGCGTGGCGTCCGGCATGACATCTACCGTGCAGCAGATCGGTGGGGCGCTTGGCCTGGCCGTTCTGGTGTCGGTTGCCAATGCCACCGAGGATCCGGTGCAGGGGTTGAACCGGGCCCTTTTCTTCAGTGCCCTGATTGCCGTGTTCGGCGCGTTGCTGGCCATGGGCTTGCGCCGGCCGGCGGTGCAGCCGGTGTATCAACCGCAACGTTAGGGTCTGTTGACGTTTCAGCGCGCGCCGCGTTGCCGCGAGAACTCTCGCCAAGCTAGGCGGAGGACGCAGGGAATGGCATTCCCTTTTCAAGTCCTCCAACGACGCATGGCGAGATTTCCCGCGCAACCCGTAGGGCTCCGGCGCGGCCGTGCGTGAAACGTCAACAGACCCTGGCAGGCTGTCCGGCTCAGGCGCTTTTGGTCAGCCGCCGCAGGATGTCCTTGGGAATGCCACGGGTGTCCAGTGGCAGTTTGTCCGGCGCCGGTTCCAGGCCCAGTTCGAACAGCCAGTTGAGGGCGTATTCGCGCAGTTGCTTCTGTTCGTAGTCTTGCCATTGCTGGCGTAGCACGGGGAAGTAGTCGATTTCGTAATCGAATGAGCGCAGCGGCTTGCGCCCGGTCAGTGCGGCGCTGAGCAGCGGGTGTGCGTTGAGATCGTTGAGGGTGAACAGAAAGGACTCACGCATGGCCACGCGCTGGACTACGTCGAGGTTGGGCACCGCGGCGTAGCGCTCGGGGTTCAGCTGGACCTGCTGATGTTCGTCGCTGCCCTGATCGTCCGGCGACAGGCTCAGAACCGTACCGGCCTCCAGGTCGAGCCAGTGCTCCAGGGTTTCGCGACCATTGATCAACGGGGTCAGGGTATCGAGGTCGAGAGTGAGCGTGCGCATGGTTCCGGGCCTCTTGCAAAGGTAGCTTGGCGATAACGAATGGCCGGCGGCAACTACCGGCCTCTCATTCTGACTACGAAATGTTACGCAGGTGCCCGTGAAGGTATTGGGCGCGGCGAAAACCTGACCTGGGTTGCGCGGCGCGACATCCGGAGCATTTCCCCGGCTGTCGTAGCGCTCGGCCGGGGCCACCGATTGCTCGTATCAGCGCTTGAGCATGGCGCGCATGCTGGCCAGGGCGTCGTTGCCGCGAGCGGCTTTGACCTCCACCGGCGCCTCTTCCATGCCTTCCCAGGTAAGGTCCTCGGGCGGTAGTTCGTTGAGAAAACGGCTCGGCGAACAGTCGATGATCTCGCCGTACTGCTTGCGCTTGGCGGCGAAGGTCAGTGCCAGGTTTCGCTTGGCGCGGGTGATGCCCACATAGGCCAGGCGCCGTTCTTCTTCGATGGTGTCGGCTTCGATGCTGGAACGGTGGGGAAGAATTTCCTCCTCGAAACCGATGATGTACACCGAAGGGAATTCCAGCCCCTTGGAGGCGTGCATGGTCATCATCTGCACGCCGTCGGCGCCATCCTCTTCTTCCTGCTGCCGTTCGAGCATGTCGCGCAGTACCAGCTTGCCGATGGCGTCCTCGATGGTCATGTCGCCCTCTTCGTCCTTGTCGAGGGTGTTCTTCAGGGCATCGACCAGAAACCAGACGTTGCCCATGCGCGCGTCCGCGACCTTGTCGCTGGAGGCGTTCTGGCGCAGCCAGTTCTCGTAGTCGATGTCCATCACCATGCTGCGGATGGCGGCGATCGGCTCGTTAACCACGCATTGTTCGCGTACGCCGTCCATCCAGCGTTTGAAGCGTGCCAGGCGCTCGGTGTAGCGGCTGTCCAGGTGCTCGCCAAGGCCGATTTCGTCGCTGGCGGCGTACATGCTGATCTTGCGTTCGTTGGCGTAGTTGCCGAGCTTTTCCAGGGTTGTGGAGCCGATCTCCCGGCGTGGCACGTTGATCACCCGCAGAAAGGCATTGTCGTCGTCCGGGTTGACCAGCAGGCGGAAGTAGCTCATCAGGTCCTTCACTTCCTGACGGGCGAAGAAGCTGGTGCCACCAGACAGGCGATAGGGGATCTGGTGGTGCTGCAGCTTCAGCTCCATCAGCTTGGCCTGGTAGTTGCCCCGATAGAGGATGGCGAAATCACTGTAGGGGCGCTGGGTGCGCAAGTGCTCGGTGAGAATCTCCAGCGCCACGCGCTCGCACTCGGCGTCTTCGTTGCGGGTGCGGATCACGCGGATCTCATCGCCCATGCCCATCTCGCTCCACAACTGCTTTTCGAACGCATGAGGGTTGTTGGCGATCAGCACGTTGGCGCATTTGAGGATGCGGCTGGTGGAGCGGTAGTTCTGCTCGAGCATCACCACCTTGAGCGACGGGTAGTCTTCCTTGAGCAGGTTGAGGTTCTCCGGCCGCGCACCGCGCCAGGCGTAGATCGACTGGTCGTCGTCGCCCACCACGGTGATCTGGTTGCGCATGCCCACCAGCAGCTTCACCAGCAGATACTGGCTGGAGTTGGTGTCCTGGTACTCGTCGACGAGCAGGTAGCGGATGCGGTTCTGCCACTTCTCCAGAATGTCGGTGTGTTCCTGGAACAGCTTCACCGGCAGCAGGATCAGGTCGTTGAAGTCCACCGCGTTGTACGCCTTGAGCGTGCGCTGGTAGTGCAGGTAGACGATGGCGGCCGTCTGCTCCTTGGGGCCGCGAGCATTGGCCAGGGCCTCGTCAGGCAGGATCAGGTCGTTCTTCCAGCTGTCGATGTAGTTCTTGACCTCATCGGCACCGTCGTCGCCGGCGTACTCCTTCTGCATGATGTCCGTCAGCAGCGCCTTGATATCGCCGTCGTCGAAGATCGAGAAGCCGGGCTTGTAGCCCAGGCGCGCGTATTCCTTGCGGATGATGTTCATGCCCAGGTTGTGAAAGGTCGACACGGTCAGGCCGCGGGCCTCGGGGCCTTTGAGCAGGGTGCCGACACGCTCCTTCATCTCGCGAGCGGCCTTGTTGGTGAAGGTCATGGCGACGATGTGCTGGGCGCGGATACCGCAGTTCTGTACCAGATGGGCGATCTTGCGGGTGATCACGCTGGTCTTGCCGGAGCCTGCGCCGGCGAGCACCAAAAGAGGGCCGCCGACGTAGTTCACGGCTTCCTGTTGCCGGGGATTGAGTCGGGACATCGTGTTTATCGCGAAGGGAAATGGCCACGCATTTTAGCTGAAAGTCGACTGTCATTCGTTGCTTTGATGAAGGAAGTTAGCCTCCACCAACAGCCGTGCTCTGACCATGGCCAATGCCTTGCCGTTATGTGACGGGGTTGGCGGCGAGTTTCGCCTGTGGGCTTGTAGGCGTGGCGCGTTTGTCGCAGGATGTCCCGCGTTTCACACGGAAGTGCTTGATTTGACGTCGGATATGGCGCACTCAGGGGCATTTTTCAGCCCGCACTTTCTTGTATCGGGGAGTTTTCTTGAGCGCATTCGTCGAGCCATTGCGCCTGATACTGCTGGCTGAAACGCCGCAGTGGAGCGAGTTGCTGCACGAACGCCTGGAGGCCCTTGGCGGTCCGGCGCCCTTGACCTGCGCCTCCAGCTGGCCAGCCGCCGAAGCGTTGCTGGGCGATAGCCCCGATGGGGTTCTGCTGACCACGCCGGCTCATCTGCCCAGCCCTGAACAATGCCGCGCACCGATCATCCTGTTACTGGATAACGAACCCGAGCAGGCGCCGGCGCAAGCCTGTGACTGGCTGGTGCGCGACCAGTTGAGCGATGACGTGGTGCGCCGCTGCCTGCGCTATGTCCGCGAACAGGGGCGTTTGCAGGCCACGCTGCAGCGCCTTACCGAGCAGGACGCGCTGACCGGCATCGCCAACCGCCAGGGCTTTCAGACCCTGCTGGCCGCTCGCCTTGGCGATCACAGCCAGCGTGGCCTGGCCCTGGTGCATCTGGACCTCGACAACTTCCACCAGGCCAACGATGCTCTCGGGCACCAGGCTGGCGATCAACTCATCCAGCAGGTGGTGGCGCGTCTCAAGCAGCACCTGGGGCGCGGTGACCAGCTGGCACGGCTGGGCGGTGACGAATTCGCCCTGCTGCTCGACACCCGTGGCGATCTTCGGCGCGCACGGTCCTGGGTTCGGCGTATCGCCGATGCCCTCGGCGAACCTTACTGGATCGACGGCGAGAGCCTGCTGCTCGGGTGCAGCCTTGGCGTGGCCGAGGCCAAGCCGGCAAGCAATGCCGATACGCTGATGTGGCATGCCCATGTCGCCATGCAGCAGGCCAAGAGTCGCCAGGGTTGCACCTATCACCTGTATGACGAACACCTGGATCGCAACCTGCGCAGTCAGGCCGATCTGCAGCGGGAAATGCGCCGGGCGCTGCGCCGTGAAGAGTTGCAGCTGCACTATCAGCCGCGGCTGTGCCTGCACAGTGGCGAAATCGTCGGGCTGGAAGCATTGGTGCGCTGGAAACACGAGGAACATGGCCTGCTGATGCCCGGCTCGTTCGTGCCGCTGGCCGAGGAATGCGGGCTGATAGTGCCGCTCGGTTACTGGGTGATCGATCGCGCGCTGCGTGACATGCAGTGGTTGGCCGGGCGCGGCCACCCGGCGCTGCACATGGCGGTCAACCTGTCGTTCCGCCAGTTCCAGGACAGCCAGTTGCTGCCGACCCTGGAGCGCTTGATCGAAAGCTGCGGTATCGACAGCAGCTGGCTGGAGTTCGAACTCACCGAAACCGCCGTGATGCGCCGTAGCGAATACGTGCTGCAGACCATGCGGCGCCTCGGCCACCTGGGGGTGCGCTTTTCTCTCGACGACTTCGGCACGGGCTTCTCGTCATTCGAGCACCTCAGCAATCTGCCCATCGCCCTGTTGAAGATCGACCGCAGTTTCGTCACGGGCATGGAGTTGCGTCCGCAGAGCCAGCAACTGGTACAGGCGATGATCAATCTGGCCCATAACCTGGATCTGCAGGTGGTGGCCGAAGGCGTGGAGAATGTCGATCAGTTGCAGCTGCTGCGCGAGTTCGGCTGCGACCAGGTGCAAGGTTATCTGGTCAGCAAGGCGATGCCGTTGGCCGAGCTGGCGCGCTTTCTGCCAGCGGGCGAGCACCAGTCGCTGCTCAGCGGTCGACCCTAGCCGCTGCAATCCGGACTCGCAGGCAGCCGCTTATGACAGGTAGGCCTGCATGGCGTTCGGCCGCTGCAGGCGCGCAGTCTTCCAGCGAAAGCCCAGCACCAGGCCGCTCGCCGTCACCGCCAGGCCCGCAGCCAAGCCCCACCACACGCCGTGGGCGCCCCAGCCGGCCGGGAAGGCCAGCAGCCAGGCCAGCGGTGCGCCAATGCACCAGTAGCCGGTCAGACCAATCACCAGGGTCAGACGGCCGTCGTTAAGGCCGCGTATCGCGCCCATGGCGATGCTTTGCAGGCCGTCGAACAGCTCGAACCAGGCGGCGATCGCCAGCAGGCTCACCGCCAGGGTGACGATATCGGCGAACGCCGGATCGTGGCGGTCGAGGAACAGGCCGATGATCCACTCTGGCAGTAGCCAGAACGCCAGGGCGAACAGCAGCATTAGCGCGGCGCCCATACCCATGCCCAGGTAGCCGGCCAGGCGCGACATGTGCAGGCGGTCGGCGCCGTAATGCATGCCGACCCGAAAGGTCACCGCATAAGAAAGACCATGGGGCACGATAAAGGCCAGGGCGACCGACTGCATGGCGATCTGGTGCGCCGCCAACTGCACGCTGCCCAGGGCGCCCATGCACAGGGTGGCAAAGGTGAACAGGCCTTGCTCCGCGGCATAGGTGCCGCCAATCGGCAGGCCGAGGCGCAGTAGGGCGCGGATCTCGGCGCGCTGCGGGCGACCCAGGCCGCCGCGCAGCTTGTAACGCTGGTAGGTCGGCGACATCAGGATGTACAGCCCCAGGGCCAGCGCCATGGCGCTGCTGACCAGCGCGGTGGTCAGACCGATACCGCTCAGGCCCAGGTCTACGCCCAGCCAGCCTTTGATCAACGCATAGTTGACGGCAAAGTTGGCAAGGGTGCCGACGATGCTGATGGTCATCACCGGGCCGGGACGGCCGATGGCGCTGGTGAAGCCGCGCAGGGCCATAAAGCACAGGTAAGCGGGCAGGCCCAGCGACAGCGGGCGCAGGAAATTCATGGCCTGACTGGCGGCGTCGGGATCCTGACCCAGGTGCGGCAGCAGCGGGCCAAGGCCATTGAGACACAGCGCGCTGATGACGCCCAGCAGCAGGGCCAGCCACAGGCCGTTGCGCAGCAGGCGAGTGACGCCCTCCGGGTCGCCAGCGCCGTGGCGAATGGCGATCATGCTGCCCACGGCGGCGATCACCCCCGTGCAGAAGATCGAGAAAATGAAGTAGCAGGTCGCGCCCAGCGCGCCGCCGGCCAACTGCCCAGGGCCGAGCATGGCCATCATCAATGTGTCGGTGAAGATCATCAGCGCATGGGCCAGCTGCGCGGAAATCAGCGGGCCTGCCAGGCGCAGCAGCGCACGCAGCTCGTGACCAAGGGGATTTTTCATGATGAGTAAAACTTCGGTAGGGTGAGCATCCCCAGACTGTCGGGAGATGAGCAATGACGGCTATTCTCCGGTTTGTAGCCAGTGCCCACAAAAGGAAAATAGCGATGCAAGGCATGATTAAAACTCATGGTTCAATGCAGTGACGCGGCGCCTGCCACCGCTCTATGCCCTGCGCGCCTTCGAGGCCGCCGCGCGGCATTGCTCTTTCACCCGTGCCGCTGATGAGCTGGCGATCACCCAGAGCGCGGTGAGCCGGCACATTCGCAGCCTGGAGGATTACTTCGCCTGTCGGCTGTTCGAGCGCCGCGGCCGGGCGGTGCACCTGACCGAGCCGGCGAGTCTGCTGCTGCCGGGCGTGCACGAAGGTTTCGAGTCCCTGGAGCGAGCATGCGCGACCCTGCTCGTGGAGGACGGCACCTTGCGTCTGAAGGCGCCTTCGACCCTGACCATGCGCTGGCTGCTGGCGCGCCTGTCGCTGTTTCGCGCCCGGCATGCAGGCCTTGAGGTGCAGCTCACCAGCGCATGGATGGATCTCGATCGTGTGGATTTTCTCCATGAGCCTTTTGACTGCGCCGTGTTACTCAGCGCAGGCACCTTCAGCAACGAATGGCATAGCGTGCGGCTGTTCGAGGAATGGCTGATCCCTGTGTGCGCGCCTGCTGTGCTCGGCGAGCAGCCGTGGGACGTCAGCCGCCTGCAGCAGGCCGAGCTGGTGCATCCGACTCCCGATCGGCGTGATTGGCGCCGCTGGCTGCAGGCCATGGGCCTGACCGACCAGGTGTCGCTCAAGGGCGGCCAGGTGTTCGACACCCTGGAGCTGGGCATCGTCGCCGCCGCCCGCGGTTACGGCGTGTCGATCGGCGATCTGGCCATGGTCGCCGAGGATGTGCTGCTGGGCCACCTGGCGCTACCCTGGTCGACCGCCGTGTCCAGCGGCGAAAGCTATTATCTGGTGTGGCCCAAGGCCCGCCGTGGGCAGGAGCGTTTCGGGCGGTTAGCCGAATTTCTGCTTGCCGAAGTGGCGGCCATGCAGTTGCCCGAGGTCGAGCTGCGCCGTTAGACGAACGCTGAAAACGTTCATCGACGAGACGTTTTTATTACTCCACGCAAAAAATGTGGTGATAGCGTCATGATGGCCATTGACGCACTAAAACTCTCAAGTATTCTCCGCGCTCGCCGACTTACAGGCTGATCACAATTTATTCAATTACTCCATACAGGGATGATGGAGCTCGGAGATTTTCATGAACCAACCCCGTTCCCGTATCGCCTGGCAACTGGCGACGGCCCTTGCCGCCATGCTGGTGCTGCTGATCAGCGTCAGCACGCTGTTCGCCCTGCGCTCGCTGAGCAGCGCCAACCTCGTGACCCGTGAAGAGCACCTGGGCAGCGAAGCGCGTCTGCTGGCTGACCAACTGAGCACCTTTCACGACAGCCTGCGCGAGAGCACGCAGCGGTTGGCCGGGTTGTTCGAGCGGCGCTTCAGCAGCGGCTTGACCGTCAGCCCGGACGAGCGCGTTGCGGTGGGTTCATTGCAGGCTCCTGCCCTGTATCTGGGCTCCACGCGGTTGAACAACGAATTCGCCGAAGTCGACGAGTTCCGCCAGCTCACTGCTGGTGTGGCGACCATCTTCGTGCGTGACGGCGATGATTTCGTCCGCGTGACCACCTCGCTGACCAAGCAGGACGGCGGCCGTGCCATCGGCACCGTGCTCGATCGCAATCATCCTGCCTACGCACGACTGCTGGCCGGCAACAACTACGTTGGCCGGGCGCTGCTGTTCGAGCGCTTCTACATGACCCAGTACACCCCGGTGCGTGACAGCGCGGGTCGAGTGATCGCCGTGCTGTTCGTCGGCTTCGATTACACCGATGCGCAGAACGCCCAGTTCGCCAACCTGCAGCGTTTCCGCATTGGCAGCACGGGCTCTCTTGCGTTGCTCGACGATCAGAGCAAGTGGCTGGTGCCTCCTTATGCCGCGCAGCGCCCCGAGCAACTGACCGCCAACATGGCCAGCGTGCTGGGCAAACCGGGCAAAGGTGGTTTCTGGAGCGATGGCGAGCAGCAGTTCTATAGCGTCGCCGTGCCGTTCCCTGGCGGTCCGTGGACGGTCGTGGCGAGCATGCCGGAAGAAGAAATCCAGGCGGTGACCTGGCGCGTCGGCAGCCAGCTGGCGATCGGCAGTCTGGTGACGCTGGTGCTTGCCGTGCTCGCGGTGATCTGGCTGCTGCGTCGCAAGCTGCGCCCACTCGGCGACCTGGTGCGTCAGGCTCAGGCGCTGGGCGCCGGTGACCTGAGCGTACGCCTGGAAGTCACCAGTAACGACGAGATCGGCGAACTGTCGCGCAATTTCAATCAGATGGGGGCTGCGCTGTCGACCATGGTCGAGCGCGTCCGCGCCGCTGCCGGTAACGTAAACCAGCGCGCCGAAGCGCTGTCCGGTCTTTCGCGCGGTGCCTACGAGGGGATCGAGCAGCAGTCCGGTGAGATCAGCAGCATGGCCGGTGCGGTGGAAGAGTTCAGTGCCACCTCGCTGAACATCGCCGACAACATGCGCAGCACCGAACGCATGGCCAGCGATAACGCCAGCCAGACCCGTATCGGCCGTACCTCCATGGAAGAGGCCTCCAATGCGCTGGAGCAGATCTCCTCGTCGCTGAACAGCGCCGCCAAGGTCATCGACAGCCTTGGCCAGCGCTCCCAGGAGATCGGCGGCATCCTCAGCGTGATCACCTCGATCGCCGACCAAACCAACCTGCTGGCGCTCAACGCGGCCATCGAGGCCGCCCGCGCCGGTGAGCAGGGCCGTGGTTTCGCCGTGGTCGCCGACGAAGTGCGCAGCCTGGCAGGCCGTACCCGTGAAGCGACCACCGAAATCTCCAGCATGATCGGTAGCATCCAGGGCGAAACCAGCAGCGCGATCAGCAGCATGGAGCAGGGCCGTCAGTTGATGCAGAACGGTTTGCAGCTCAATGCCAAGGTCGCCGCGGCGTTGACCCACATTGCCGAGCAGACCAGCGCCGCTGGTGATCAGTTCGCCGCCATCACCACCGCGACCAGCGAGCAGAGCAGCACCGCGACGGTGCTCAGCAGCAACCTGCAAAGCATCGCCCAGGCCAACGGCGAGCAGCGCGAAGTGATTGCCAACCTGGCCCATACCTCCAAGGAACTGGAGACCCTGGCCGCCGATCTGCATCGCGAAGTCGAGCGCTTCCGCTAAGCCCTCTCTACGGCAGGCGCAATTGACTGACAGTTGCGCCACAGCCGCCTGGCTGACCCGCCCGGGTCAACCGAAAGCCCCCTGTCATCGTCATGAAAGCTCCCTGTGCCAGGCTCGACGCCGGGCACCGGGTTTTCCCGTGGGGCCGCGGCTGTGCAGCATTTCGCCGCGTTTCGTGTGGAATCCAAAACGCTCGGCAAGCGAGAGTGCCCTCGAGGGCAATTTTTGATTGATCTGAGCGGGGCATGGTCTTAAAGTCCGCGGCCGAACGTCCATGCTGGCAACGATCCATCCGGCTCAAGTACTGACGACGAGAGGTTGTGGCGCCTGATTCCAGGCACGACAATTCTCGGCGACATGCCTTGGGAAGTAGGCGAACCAAAGTGGGGAAACTGATCAGACGTTCCAGGCCTGGCAGCAGGCTTTCCGGCCGATTGTCGATGGCCGCCCCCGACACCCGGTTGAACCTGTGCCCGGTTCAACTGCCCGAATCATAGTGTTCATGGTTTAGCCATTTGGAGCCCCGCATGTCGATCAAGGTCGAAGATTACTACCCACGCGAAACCTTCAACCGCATGAAGAACTTCGCTGACCAGCATGAAACCCCGTTCGTGGTGATCGACACCGCGATCATCAGCCAGGCCTACGATGACCTGCGCGCCGGTTTCGAATTCGCCAAGGTCTACTACGCCGTCAAGGCCAACCCGGCGATCGAGATCATCGAGCTGCTGCGCGACAAGGGCTCGAACTTCGACATCGCCTCGATCTACGAGCTGGACAAGGTGCTGTCGGCTGGCGTCAGCCCGGACCGCATGAGCTACGGCAACACCATCAAGAAAGCCCGCGACGTTCGCTATTTCTACGAGAAGGGCGTGCGCCTGTTCGCCACCGACTCGGAAGCCGACCTGCGCAACATCGCCAAGGCCGCACCGGGCTCGAAGATCTACGTACGTATCCTCACCGAAGGCTCGACTTCTGCCGATTGGCCGCTGTCGCGCAAGTTCGGCTGCCAGACCGACATGGCCATGGACCTGCTGATCCTCGCCAAGCAACTGGGCCTGGTGCCTTACGGCATTTCCTTCCACGTGGGCTCGCAGCAGCGCGACATCGACGTGTGGGATGCCGCCATCGCCAAGGTCAAGGTGATCTTCGAGCGTCTGAAGGAAGAAGACGGCATCGTGCTGCAGATGATCAACATGGGTGGCGGCTTCCCGGCCAACTACATCACCCGTACCAACAGCCTGGAAACCTACGCCGAAGAAATCATCCGCTTCCTCAAGGACGATTTCGGCGACGAGCTGCCGGAAATCATCCTCGAGCCAGGACGTTCGCTGATCGCCAACGCCGGCATCCTGGTCAGCGAAGTGGTACTGGTCGCACGCAAGTCGCGTACCGCCGTGGAGCGCTGGGTATACACCGATGTGGGCAAGTTCAGCGGCCTGATCGAAACCATGGACGAAGCCATCAAATTCCCGGTCTGGACCGAGAAGAAGGGCGAGATGGAAGAAGTGGTCATCGCCGGGCCGACCTGCGACAGCGCCGATATCATGTACGAGCACTACAAGTACGGCCTGCCGCTGAACCTGGCCAGTGGTGATCGCCTGTACTGGTTCTCCACCGGCGCCTACACCACCAGCTACAGCGCGGTGGAATTCAACGGCTTCCCGCCGCTGAAATCCTTCTACCTGTAAGCCTTGCGGTGACACCAGACGCCCGCACCTGCTGCGGGCGTTTTGCTTTCTGCGGGGCAGGTCGATACCGGTTGGCATCGGTGCCTTGCCAGGGGGAAGCGGGCGGCGCGAGAATGCAGACACTTCTCTGCGGTAATTAAGGATCTCCGATGCCCGATCCCGTTGCAGCCGGCCTGCGCCTGGCGCCCGATGCACTCACTCGTCCCTTCTCGCCTCAGCAGTTCGCCTTCACCACCACCGATGACCTGGAGCCTTTCCGTGGCGTGCTTGGCCAGGAACGTGCCGTCCAGGCGCTGCAGTTCGGCGTGGCCATGCCGCGCCCCGGTTACAACGTATTCGTCATGGGGGAGCCGGGCACCGGGCGGTTCTCTTTCGTCAAACGTTACCTGCGCGCCGAAGGCAAGCGCCTGGAAACCCCGCCGGACCGCGTCTACGTCAATCACTTCGACGAGCCCCGCGAGCCCCGCGCCGTGGAACTGGCTGCCGGAACCGCTGGCGAGTTCATCGCCGATATCAACGCACTGATCGACAACCTGCTGGCGACCTTTCCGGCGGTTTTCGAGCACCCGTCGTTCCAGCAGAAGAAGAGCGCCATCGACCGCGCCTTCAACAAACGCTACGACCAGGCGCTGGACGTCATCGAAAAGCTGTCTCTGGAGCGCGGCATCGCCCTGTACCGTGACAGCACCAACATCGCCTTCACGCCGATGCTCGAAGGCAAGTCCGTGGACGAGACCGAATTCGCCCAGTTGCCGGAAGCGGAGCGCGAACGGTTCCATGCCGATATCGCCACGCTGGAAGAGCGCCTCAACGAGGAGCTGGCCAGCCTGCCGCAATGGAAGCGCGAGTCGAGCAACCAGCTGCGTCAGCTCAACGAGGAAACCATCACCGTCGCCCTGCAGCCGCTGCTGGCGCCGCTCTCGGAGAAATACGCCGAGAACGCGGGCGTTTGCGCCTACCTGCAGGCGATGCAGGTGGACCTGCTGAAAAGCGTGGTCGACCTGCTCATCGAGGTGGAGAAGGCCGACGCCCAGACCCGTAAGCTGCTCGAAGAACTGTACGCCCCCAGCCTGATCGTCGGTCATCATGCCGACGGCGGCGCGCCGGTGGTGTTCGAGCCGCATCCGACCTACGACAACCTGTTCGGCCGTATCGAGTACAACACCGACCAGGGCGCGCTCTACACGAGCTATCGCCAGTTGCGCCCGGGTGCCTTGCACCGTGCCAACGGCGGCTTCCTGATTCTCGAAGCGGAGAAGTTCCTCAGCGAGCCATTCGTCTGGGAGGCCCTGAAGCGGGCCCTGCAGTCACGCAAGCTGAAGATGGAGTCGCCGCTGGCCGATCTGGGCCGTATCGCCACGGTCACTCTCAACCCGGAAACCATCCCGCTGCAGCTCAAAGTGGTGATCATCGGCTCGCGCCAGCTCTATTACGCGCTGCAGGACGCCGATCCTGACTTTCAGGAGATGTTCCGGGTGCTGGTCGATTTCGACGAGGACATTCCGCTTGCCGACGACAGCCTGGAGCAGTTCGCCCAGTTGATGAAAACCCGTACCAACGAAGAAGGCATGGCACCGCTGAGCGCTGCGGCAGTCGCGCGGCTGGCGACCTACAGCGCCCGCCTGGCGGAGCACCAGGGGCGGCTGTCGGCGCGCATCGGCGATCTGTTCCAGCTGGTCAGCGAGGCGGACTTCATCCGCAACCTGGCGGGTGAAACGGTTACCGACGCCGACCATATCGAGCGTGCGCTAAAGGCCAAGGCCACGCGCACCGGGCGGGTCTCCGCGCGGATCATCGACGACATGCTGGCCGGTATCATCCTCATCGACACCGCCGGTGCGGCCATCGGCAAATGCAACGGCCTGACCGTGCTCGAGGTCGGTGACTCGGCGTTCGGCGTACCGGCGCGAATTTCCGCGACCGTCTATCCAGGCGGCTCGGGCATCGTCGACATCGAGCGTGAGGTCAATCTCGGTCAGCCGATCCACTCCAAGGGGGTGATGATCCTCACCGGCTTTCTCGGCAGCCGTTACGCTCAGGAATTCCCGCTGGAGATCTCCGCCAGTATCGCGCTGGAACAGTCCTACGGGTACGTGGACGGCGACAGCGCCTCGCTCGGCGAAGTCTGCACGCTGATCTCGGCCCTGTCGCGCACGCCGCTCAAGCAGTGTTTCGCGATTACCGGTTCGATCAACCAGTTCGGTGAAGTGCAGGCCGTCGGTGGGGTCAACGAGAAGATCGAAGGCTTCTTCCGCCTGTGCGAGGCACGCGGGCTGACGGGCGAGCAAGGGGCAATCATCCCGCATTCGAACGTCTCCACCCTGATGCTCGACGAGCGTGTGCTGCAGGCCGTGCGTGCCGGTCAATTCCATGTCTATTCGGTGCGCCATGTCGACGAGGCGCTGAGCCTGCTGGTCGGCGAAGACGCCGGTACCCCGGACGACAAGGGCGTCTTCCCGAAAGGCAGCGTCAATGCGCGAGTGGTCGAGCGCCTGCGCGAGATCGCCGAGATCGGCATGGGTGAGGAAGACAAACCCGAGCAGGCCAAGGAAGCGCTGACCGCTGCGCTGCCAGAGAAGGCGCCCAAGAAGCCGCGGGTGAAAAAACCGTTGGTCGAGTGAGGTAGGCGCGGGCGAGCTGATCAATTCATGAACGTCTCGCCCGCGGCTATTCAGCATGCTGGATGGCCGCGCTTGCGCACCTGTCATGCACAGAGTTATCCACAGGTTCTGTGAATAAGCCTGCCTTTGCCAATAGAGGTTACAGGTGTAGGCTGCAAGTCTGTTTCCGCGAGGATTGCCGCCGTGTCGCGTAGCCTCTGCCTGACTCGTGAATACCTGGGCGTGACCACGCGCATCGAGTGCGCGGTACTGCCGCTGGCGGGTGATCGAGGTCTTTGGACATTGATCTGCATCGCCGGCATGTCCGCCAGGCAACCCTCCGCCGTCAAGGCACAAGGCCCATTCCACGGCCCTTTGGTGGTTGAAGAGCTGCTCGATGAAATCGCCGAGAGCCTGGCCGTTCAGGGGTATGGTGCCTGCAGTGAACCGCCGATCTGGCGCCTGCATGCCCAGGCCGAGTTGCGGCGCATCAACGGTGACAATCGCCACTCGACTGCTGCCCATCCGTTGTTGCCTGACAGCTGAGCGAGGAGCCTCTCGGATGTTTTTTCGAGGGGCTGAGCGGTGCACTGCGGCTATGCGTCGCAGTTCTTATCCACAATGTGCATTGCTGCTATCGATTGCGTTATATAGGCCCCTTTCAGGCTGCCGGCCGTGGCTTGCCTGCGCCTCGCTGCTGGGTATACTCGCCCGCTGTTTCAATCATTTGTGAGAGTCCATGGAACGCTTTATCGAAAACGCGATGTACGCATCGCGCTGGCTGCTGGCCCCCATCTATCTAGGTCTGTCGCTTGGCCTGCTGGCGCTGGCACTGAAGTTCTTCCAGGAAGTCTTTCATGTCCTGCCCAACGTTTTCGCCATTGCCGAAGCGGATCTGATTCTGGTGCTGCTGTCGCTGGTCGACATGGCCCTGGTCGGTGGTCTGCTGGTGATGGTGATGATGTCCGGCTACGAGAACTTCGTTTCGCAACTGGATATCGATGAAGGCAAGGAAAAGCTCAGCTGGCTGGGCAAGATGGACTCCAGCTCGCTGAAGATGAAGGTCGCGGCCTCCATCGTGGCCATTTCCTCGATTCACCTGCTGCGGGTATTCATGGACGCACGTAATCACGAAGCCGATCACCTCATGTGGTACGTGATCATCCACATGACGTTCGTCGTTTCAGCCTTCGCCATGGGCTACCTGGACAAGCTGACCAAGCACTGATCGGTACGCCGATGCAGCCAGGAACGCCCGGCTTTGCACTGCAAGGCCGGGCGTTTTGTTATCTGCGTGGCGGCGAACGTATAGTGACGGTTCCAGCTCTCGAGGATATGCCATGACTCTGCCCGAATTGCTGCGCGCGGCTCGCGATGGTGCGGTAAGCGAACTCGAACTGATTTCTCTGGAAGGGGGGATCTACCTGTTGCAGATCGTCGCTAGCCAGCGGCGCTGTCATCTCCTCGATGACGCCGGCCGCAACCTGCGCTTGCGCTCCGTGGAACACGCCAGGGACCTGCTGCAGGAACTGCCCGAGGTGCCGTTGTTTCTGGTGCATGCCTCGGCGTACGACGAGATGTGTGGCCTGCCAGGCGGAACCCGTGACGCGCTGCGTGTGCCTGTCAGCCTGCGCAGCCGCTGGTGAGCCGTCATCGGGTCTGTTGACGTTTCAGCAGGACCGCGCCGGCGCGGCCCTGTGGGTTGCGCGGGAAATCTCGCCATGCGTCGCTGGATGACTTGAAAAGGGAATACCACTCCCTGCGTTCTTCGCCTCGCCGCCCGGCCTTGCGAGATTTCTCGCTGCAACGCGGCTTGCGTTGAAGCGCCAACAGACCCTAGGCTAGTCAGCCTTTTTTCCAGCTTGCGGAGCGGCGACATGCCCGAACTCAATCTTTCCACTGACGAAGCACGCGTCAGCTACGGCATCGGCCGCCAACTTGGTGGCCAACTGCGTGACAATCCGCCGCCGGGCGTCAGCCTCGAAGCCGTTCTGGCAGGGCTGGCCGATGCATTCGCTGGTCAGGAAAGCCGTGTCAGCGAAGCCGAGCTGTCGGCCAGCTTCAAGGTAATCCGTGATGTCATGCAGGCCGAAGCCAAGGCCAAGGCCGACGCTGCTGCTGGTGCCGGCCTGGCTTTCCTGGCCGAGAACGCCAAGCGCCAGGGCATCACCGTGCTGGAATCCGGTCTGCAGTACGAAGTACTGACCGCAGGCGAGGGCGCCAAGCCATCGCGTGATGACAGCGTGCGCACTCACTATCACGGCACCCTGATCGACGGCAGCGTATTCGACAGCTCCTACGAGCGCGGCCAGCCGGCCGAATTCCCGGTCGGTGGCGTGATCGCTGGTTGGACCGAGGCCCTGCAACTGATGGGTACCGGCAGCAAATGGCGCCTCTACGTGCCGAGCGAGCTGGCCTATGGCGCCCAGGGCGTTGGCAGCATCCCGCCACACAGCGTGCTGGTATTCGATGTCGAGCTGCTCGACATTCTGTAATCGCGGCGCAGGGTGGATGGTGCGCCTGCGGTCACGCTATTCATCCAGCATTGCGGTCGAGTGGTGGTGGGCGGTGCAGCGCTGCCCACCCTACGGCTGGCTCGCGAGCCTTCGCATACGTCAACTTCACGGGCGCAAGGCCCGGGCGTAGCAGTACAGGAACAAACTGCGGACCAGTTCCTTGAGCACCAGTGGCTCGCTGGAATTCAGCTCGTGCAGATCCAGATCACCCTGTTTACGCAGTTCATCCAGCGCTTCTTCTTCGAGAACGGCGCAGACTTCGCCTGTTTCCCGGTGCAGGATGCGCAGATAGGGGTGAGGGCGATCCAGCCAGGCGTCTATCAAGTAAGTCATGCTCATCATCTCCCTGAGTCAATGGTAGATATGAGAATAATTCTTATTACGATAATAGCAAGCGTTAATCGCAGCCTTTCGTCGATCCGGCCGTCAGCGCTGATTTCCAGTCCCTGCCGATGAGCGGGGAGCGGGCAACCCGCAGCGCGTGCCACAAAAAAGCCCGTCACATGGACGGGCCTCGGTACGCTGTTCTCGCGGTCAGTGCGTGCGGGCTACGGCGAAGTGGCTCAGTTCCACCAGCGCGTCGCGATACGGGCTTGGCGGCAGCACTTCCAGGCAGGCGATGGCGCGTTCGGCGTAGTCGCGGGCCAGGTTGGCGGTGTAATCCAGGGCACCGGCCGCTTCCACGGCATTGCGGATGCTTTCCAGGTCTTCCAGGCCACCCTTCTGAATCGCCTTGCGTACCAGTGCCGCCTGCTCCGGCTGGCCTTCGCGCATGGTGTAGATGAGTGGCAGGGTGGGCTTGCCTTCGGCCAGGTCGTCACCGACGTTCTTGCCCAGGGTGGCTGCATCGCCCTTGTAGTCGAGCAGGTCGTCGACCAATTGGAAGGCCACGCCCAGGTGATCACCGAACGTGCGCAGTGCTTCGTTCTGCTCTGGCGTGGCTTCGGCCAGCGCTGCGGCGCTCTGGGTCGAGGCCTCGAACAGCATGGCCGTCTTGCCGCGGATGACTTCCATGTAGGTTTCTTCGGTGGTGCTGGCGTCGCGGATCTTGGTCAGCTGCAGCACTTCGCCTTCGGCGATCACGCGAGTGGCCTTGGCAAGGATCTTCATGACCGGCATCGAGCCCAGTTCGACCATCATTTCGAACGAGCGCGAATAGAGGAAGTCGCCGACCAGCACGCTTGGCGCATTGCCCCACTGTGCGTTGGCGGTGCTGCGGCCGCGGCGCATGTCCGACATGTCGACCACATCGTCATGCAGCAGGGTGGCGGTGTGCAGGAACTCGATGGTGGCGGCCAGCAGGCGCAGACGGTCGTCGCTCATGCCCAGTGCCTTGCCGCTGAGCAGCACGAGCAGCGGGCGCAGGCGTTTGCCACCGGCGGAAATGATGTAGTCGCCGATCTTCTCGACCAGCGGGACGCGGGAAACCAGCTGTTGACGGATAATGCCGTCCACGGCGGTAAAGTCATCCGCTACCACACTGTAAAAAGCCTGGGGTTGCATCAGCGACACGTGCTCCTTCTAGGTTGCGCGGCATGTTAGGGGCTCTTGACGTTTCAGTGCAAGCCGAAGGGCGCGCTTAAAAGGCTGCGACCCGGCGTGCCGTGGCAGAGCGGTCGTGGCGAGCGCTCATGGTGCTTGCGCAGCTCCGGGGGCTTGCGTACAATCGCGCACCCTGAACTTCCCCCTGGGTATTTCCCTGCCTTACGCAATTGCAAGGGTGTCCTTCCGGCCCCAAGCAGCCATGCCAGCCGACACTTATTCCTATAAAGCGCTGGGTGAGCAGGATTAACGGAGATTTACCATGTACGCAGTAATTGTTACTGGTGGCAAGCAATACAAAGTCACCGAAGGCGAATACCTCAAGGTCGAGAAACTGGAAATCGCCACTGGCGAAGCCGTTACTTTCGACCGCGTGTTGCTGATCGGCAACGGTGACGACGTGACCATCGGTGGTCCGGTCATCGAAGGCGCCAAGGTGTCGGCTGAAGTCGTTTCGCAAGGTCGTCACGATAAAGTCACCATCATCAAGTTCCGCCGTCGTAAGCACCACATGAAGCGTCAGGGCCACCGTCAGTGGTTCACTGAGATCAAAATCACCGGTATTCAGGCCTGATTCGTTTCGCCTGAACCCTTTATAGGAGTATTGAACTCATGGCACACAAAAAAGCTGGCGGTAGTACCCGCAACGGTCGCGACTCAGAAGCCAAACGCCTTGGCGTGAAGATGTATGGCGGCCAGAAAATCATTCCTGGCAACATCATCGTGCGTCAGCGCGGCACCCAATTCCACGCTGGTTACGGCGTTGGCATGGGTAAGGATCACACCCTCTTCGCGAAAATCGAAGGCGTGATCAAGTTTGAAGTAAAAGGCGCCTTCGGTCGTCGTTACGTGAGCGTCGTCGCAGCTTAACCGCGAAGTTGCTGGAGAAGCCCCGTCCTGCGACGGGGCTTTTTTGTTTCTGTATCCTATGGCGTGGCTTGGCTCTGCTTGCTATCTGCAAAGTGGCTGCGAGGCACGTATTGCGTGGGTTCTTGCCAAACTGTCCTGGGTTGACGCGGGCGGTTTCAGGGCAATTTTGCAAGCACCCGGTGTTTCTTGTTTCAGTGACCCGCGTTTTAAGCGGGAGGCGTATCCATGAAATTCGTCGATGAAGTATCGATTTCTGTAAAGGCTGGTGATGGTGGTAACGGCATGATGAGCTTCCGTCGTGAGAAGTTCATCGAGAACGGTGGCCCCAACGGTGGTGATGGTGGTGATGGCGGCTCGATCTTTATCGAGGCGATGGCCAACCTCAATACCTTGGTGGACTACCGCTACACCCGTCGCTTCCAGGCGCCCAATGGTGAGAAGGGTGGCAGCACCGATTGCACCGGTGCCAAAGGTGAAGATCTCATTCTGCCAGTGCCGATTGGCACCACGGTGATCGACGCTGGTACCCAGGAAGTGATTGGTGACCTGACCAAGGCCGGACAGCGCCTGCTGGTCGCTCAGGGTGGCTGGCATGGTCTGGGCAATACCCGCTTCAAATCCAGTACCAACCGTGCGCCGCGGCAGACCACGCCAGGCAAGCCGGGTGATGCGCGTGACCTCAAGCTGGAGTTGAAGGTGCTGGCGGACGTCGGTCTGCTTGGCCTGCCCAATGCTGGCAAGAGCACCTTTATCCGTTCGGTTTCGGCGGCCAAGCCGAAGGTCGCCGATTACCCCTTCACCACGCTGGTGCCGAATCTGGGGGTGGTGAGTGTCGATCGTTACAAGAGCTTCGTGGTCGCCGACATTCCGGGTCTGATCGAAGGTGCTTCCGACGGTGCGGGCCTGGGGATTCGCTTCCTCAAGCATTTGTCGCGTACTCGCTTGCTGCTGCATCTTGTCGACATGGCTCCACTGGACCTGACCGATCCGGCCGAAGCGGCTGCCGTCATCGTCGCCGAGCTGACCAAGTTCAGTCCGTCGCTGGCTGAGCGTGAACGCTGGCTGGTGCTGAACAAGGCCGACCAGATCCTCGATGAGGAGCAGGAGGCGCGGATCGCCGAGATCGTTGCGCGGATCGAGTGGACTGGACCTGTGTATGTGGTATCCGCCCTGGCGCGGCAGGGCACCGAGCAGCTGTGTTATGACATCATGGACTTCCTCGAGGCGCGCGCTGAGCGCATCCAGGAGAATCCAGAATATGCAGCCGAGCTGGCCGAGCTCGATACCCGTATCGAAGATGAGGCGCGCGCTCAGTTGCAGGCGCTGGATGACAAGCGCGCGCTGCGCCGCTCCGGTGTGCGGCCTGTCGCTGAGGCTGAAGAGGATGACAGCTTCTGGGACGAGGAAGATGAAGACGATGGCCCGGAAATCATTTACGTCCGGGACTGATTGGACGACAGACGCCGCTTTTTAGCGGCGTTTTCGTAAGTTTTGGCCGTTGCCGTCGGTGATGGCTTGCGAAATGAGCTTCTGGCTGGGGTTGGTGAACATGCGTGACAAGGTAAGCGGTGCGCAGCGCTGGGTGGTGAAGATTGGCAGTGCCTTGCTGACGGCCGATGGCAAGGGCCTGGATCGCGGCGCCATGGCGGTGTGGGTCGAGCAGATGGTGGCGCTGCGGGCGCAGGGCGTCGAGCTGGTGCTGGTGTCGTCCGGCGCTGTGGCGGCGGGCATGAGCCGCCTTGGCTGGACTGCGCGACCGAGTGCCATTCACGAGCTGCAGGCGGCTGCCGCCATCGGTCAGATGGGCCTGGTACAGGCCTGGGAGTCGAGTTTCGGCGAGCACGGTCGGCGCACGGCGCAGATTCTGCTGACCCACGACGACCTGTCCGATCGCAAGCGTTACCTCAATGCGCGCAGTACCTTGCGCACGCTGATCGACCTCGACGTGGTCCCGGTGATCAACGAGAACGATACCGTGGTGACCGACGGCATTCGTTTCGGTGACAACGACACCCTGGCAGCGCTGGTGGCCAACCTGGTAGAGGCCGACCTGCTGGTGATCCTCACCGACCGCGACGGCATGTTCGACGCCGATCCGCGCAACAACCCCGATGCCCAGCTGATCCACGAGGCGCGTGCCGACGATCCGGCGCTGGATGCCGTCGCCGGTGGTGTCGGTGGTGCACTGGGCCGTGGTGGCATGCAGACCAAGTTGCGGGCTGCACGGCTGGCGGCGCGTTCCGGGGCGCATACCGTGATTGTCGGTGGTGCCATCGAGCAGGTGCTGGCGCGGCTCAAGGCCGGCGAGTTGCTCGGTACCCTGCTGGTGCCGGAGCGCGGCATGCTGGCGGCGCGCAAGCAGTGGCTGGCGGGGCATCTGCAGACGCGCGGTACGCTGGTGCTGGATGCCGGTGCGGTGATGGCGCTGGTGTCCGACCGCAAGAGCCTGCTGCCGGTGGGCGTGAAGGCGGTGCAGGGCAGTTTCCGGCGCGGTGAGATGGTGGTTTGCGTGGCGCCGGACGGTCGTGAGATCGCCCGCGGTCTGGCCAACTACAGTGCGCTCGAGGCGCAGAAGATCATTGGCCGTCCTTCGGATGACATCGAGCGTCTGCTCGGCTATGTCGATGAGACCGAACTGGTGCATCGCGACAACCTGATTCTGGTTTAGACGCCGCTACAGGTTGCGAGTGTTTTGTCGGTATCCATGAGAGGTGACGTATGAAGGCAGGATGGCTGGGGTTGTTGTGTCTGTTGCCGCTGTGGGTGTCTGCCGAAGAGATCGGGCAGGTGTCTACCGTCTTCAAGTGGGTGGGGCCTAACGACAAGATCGTGGTCGAGGCCTTCGACGACCCGAAGGTGGCGGGCGTGACCTGTTACCTGTCGCGCGCCAAGACCGGTGGCGTGAAGGGTGGTCTCGGCCTGGCGGAAGACCGCGCCGAGGCATCGATTGCCTGTCGGCAGGTCGGCCCGATCAGCTTCGCCGGTGAGCTCAAGGATGGCGAGGAGGTCTTCCGCGAGCGTACCTCGCTGGTGTTCAAGACCATGCAGGTGGTGCGCTTCTTTGACCAGAAACGCAACACGCTGGTGTATCTGGTCTACAGCGACAGAATCATCGAAGGCAGCCCGCAGAATGCGGTGACCGCCATCCCGATTCTGCCCTGGCCGAAAGCGCAGTAATCCTCCTTGCGACCTGCGTCGCGCGCTTCCGGGCGTGGGGGCGGGCGCTTGCCAACCCTTTCCCTTGCTGACATTCAGATCCGGAAGCGCGCCACCAGTGTGTTGAGGTCGACGGCCAGGCGCGAGAGTTCCTGGCTGGCCGCACTGGTCTGGTTGGCGCCGGCGGATGTCTGCAGCGACAGGTCGCGAATGTTCACCAGGTTGCGATCGACTTCCCGGGCGACCTGAGCCTGCTCCTCCGAGGCGCTGGCGATCACCAGGTTGCGTTCGTTGATCATGGCGATGGCTTCGGTGATCTGCTCCAGCGCGCTGCCTGCGCCTTTCGCCACTTCCAGTGTCGAGCGTGCCCGGTCATTGCTGTTCTGCATGGCGGCGACGGTTTTCTCGGTGCCCACCTGAATGCCGCCGATCATGCCCTCGATTTCCTGGGTCGACTGCTGAGTGCGGTGCGCCAGGGCGCGAACCTCGTCGGCGACCACGGCGAATCCGCGCCCGGCATCGCCAGCTCGTGCCGCTTCGATGGCTGCGTTGAGGGCGAGCAGGTTGGTTTGCTCGGCGATGGAGCGAATCACGTCGAGCACCTTGCTGATTTCGCGAATCCGCTCGGCGAGCTGTTCCACTTCACTGGATGTGGCGGTTACGTCTCGGGTCAGCTGGCTGATCGACTCGACGGTTTCACGTACCTGCTCGCGGCCCCTCAGGGCTGTGCTGTTCGATGCCTGGGAGGCTTCCGAGGTGCTTACCGCGTTGCGCGCCACTTCTTCCACGGCGGCAGTCATCTCGTTGACCGCGGTGGCGGCCTGTTCGATTTCGGTATTCTGCTGATGCAGGCCGCGCGTGGAGTCTTCGGTGACCGCATGCAGTTCTTCGGAGGCGGACGCCAGCTGGTTCGAGGAGTCGGAAATGCTCTGAATGGCGGCGTGCAGGTTCTTCTGCATGACCTGCAGGGCGGTCATCAGGCGAGCCGGCTCATCCGTGCCCTTTACTTGGATGCTTTGCGTCAGGTCGCCAGCCGCGATGACTTCGGCGATGCGCAGCGATTCGCCCAGTGGCACGACGATGCTGCGGGTCAGCACCACGGCCAGTAGTACGGTCAGTGCCAGGCTGGCGACCAGGGTGGCGATGACCATCTGTTGTGCGTCATCGAAGGCGGCCTGGCTGGCGTCCGTGGATTGTATGGCGCCGTCATTGTTGAAGCTGGAAATGCTCTTGATCGCTGCCGCCAGCCCGTCGGCATAGGTGGACAGCGGGCCATTGGCCAGGCGCGTGGCTTCGTCGATGCGCCCGGCGCGCGCCGCGCCGACTACCTGCTGCTGCAGGTTGGAGTATTCGTCGTAGGCTTTATGAAGCTGATCGAGCAGTGCCTGCTCCTGGGGCGAGCTGACCAGTTTGGCGTAGGCGTCGAACTGTCCCGGAACCGCCTTCACCAGGCCGTCGATGGTGCCGAGGGTGCTCTGCCGTTCGGCTTCGTCGGTCAGCAGTACGCTGCGTAGCGTCAGGGCACGGATGCGGCCTATGTTGGTGGCCAGACCTTCGGCGGTGATCAGCGACGGTAACCAGTTGTCGCGGATCTGGTCCGAGGCGCTGTCCATGCGATTCATCTGCGACAGCGCGAAAAGCCCGAGCCCTAGCAGCAGGGCTGCCAGCAATGCGAATGCCAGGCCGGCGCGCTTTCCTATATCCAATCCTCTCGACCACATAGCAGACATCCTTTCCGTTATCCGCGCACCATGCAGCGGACGATGTTGAGGGTATCGGCAGGGTTCTCGCGGGCTTGAAATGGTCCGGGGGTCGTTGGTCGTACTTTTCTTCAGGCAATAAAAAACCGACCCTGAGGTCGGTTTTTCACGAAGCGGGACGCTTAAGCAGCAGCTTGGCTGAGTGCTTTTACGTGACCGTTCAGGCGGCTCTTGTGACGAGCGGCCTTGTTCTTGTGGATGATGCCTTTGTCGGCCATACGGTCGATAACAGGCACAGCCAGAACGTAAGCAGCTTGTGCTTTTTCGTGGTCTTTGGCGTCGATAGCCTTGACTACGTTCTTGATGTAGGTACGAACCATGGAGCGCAGGCTGGCGTTATGGCTACGACGCTTCTCAGCCTGTTTTGCGCGTTTTTTGGCAGAAGGTGTATTGGCCACCGTCAAGCTCCTCGAAAACTAAGGGGTTACAGACAAATAAGGCCGCGAATCATGCAGGCGAGCGAAGCACTTGTCAAGGTCGATCCTTGGTCAGTCGTCGTAGAGCCGTTGCAAGAAAGGATGCTTTATCGGGCCGGCGATTCTACACTCCCGGCCCGCACTTGTGGCGCCGCACCTTCGTGCGGTGTCGCGGTCTGTTGCTGGCGTGCGACGGGCGTTGCGCGTAGTGGGCCCTGTAATCGTCGATAGAGCATCCCTGCCGAATGAATCTTCTCAAGTCGCTGGCCGCGGTCAGTTCCATCACCATGCTGTCGCGCATTCTCGGTTTCGTGCGGGACACCATCATGGCGCGGATCTTCGGGGCGGGCATCGCCTCGGATGCCTTCGTGGTGGCGTTCAAGCTGCCCAACCTGTTGCGGCGCATTTTCGCCGAAGGAGCCTTTTCCCAGGCCTTCGTGCCGATCCTGGCGGAGTACAAGACCCAGAAGGGCGAGGAGGCCACGCGTACCTTCGTCGCGTACGTTGCCGGTCAACTGACTCTGGTGCTGGCCCTGGTCACGCTGCTCGGCGTGCTGGCCGCGCCATGGATCGTCTGGGCATCGGCGCCGGGCTTCAGCGACAACCCCGAGCGCTTCGAGCTGACCAGTGACCTGCTGCGGGTGACCTTTCCTTATATATTCCTGATTTCCCTGTCGTCCTTCGTCGGCGCGCTGCTCAACACCTGGAACCGCTTCGCGGTACCGGCTTTCGTGCCGACGCTGCTCAACGTCAGCATGATTGTCTTCGCCCTGTTCCTGACGCCGTATTTCGACCCGCCGATCATGGCCATGGGCTGGGCCGTGCTGGTGGGTGGCCTGCTGCAGCTGCTTTATCAGTTGCCGCACCTGCGCAAGATCGGCCTGCTGGTGCTGCCGCGTCTCAACCTTCGCGATAGCGGCGTGTGGCGTGTGTTGCGGCAGATGGGCCCGGCGATTCTCGGCGTGTCGGTGGCGCAGATCTCCCTGATCATCAACACCGTGTTCGCCTCCTTCCTGGTGGCCGGTTCGGTGTCGTGGATGTATTACGCCGACCGCCTGATGGAGCTGCCGGCCGGTGTGCTGGGCGTGGCGCTGGGCACCATCCTGTTGCCGTCGCTGGCGAAGACCCATGCCGCCGAGGACCCCGCCGCCTACTCGAAACTGCTCGACTGGGGCCTGCGCCTTTGCGTTCTGCTGGCGCTGCCCTGTGCGCTGGCCCTGGCGCTGCTGTCCGAGCCATTGGTGGTGGCACTGTTTCAGTACGGCAAGTTCACCGCTGCCGACGCCGACATGACCCAGCGCGCCTTGCTCGCCTACTCGGTGGGCCTGCTCGGCATGCTGCTGGTCAAGGTACTGGCCCCGGCGTTCTACGCCCGTCAGGACATCCGTACCCCGGTGCGCATCGCCATGTTCACGCTGCTGATGACGCAGGTGATGAACGTGCTGTTCGTCTTCGTCATTCCCCTGGCCCATGCTGGCCTGGCCCTGGCCATTGGCCTGGCGGCCTGCCTGAATGCCGGGCTGTTGTTCTGGAAGTTGCGCGCGCGCGGTTTCTATCAGCCGCAACCCGGTTGGGGCATGTTCGCCAGCAAGCTGCTGGCGGCGATGCTGGTGATGGTCGTGGTGCTGGTCGGCATGCTGTGGCTGATGCCCGCCTGGAGCGACGGCAACATGCTGCAGCGCCTGCTGCGCCTGGGGGCATTGGTCGCGGCCGGGGCGCTGAGCTATTTCGCGGTGCTGGGCATTCTCGGTTTCCGCCTGCGCGACTTCGCCCGACGTTCGGTCGGCTGAGCGGGCTAACGCTAATAGAGCGCCGGATCAGCCTACCCGGCGCCAGCCGCTGTGCGTATAATTGGCCACTTTGTGAGCAAGAAGCGCGTTATGCAGCTGGTTCGAGGCCTTCATAATCTGCGGCCCCAGCATCGGGGCTGTGTCGCCACCATCGGTAATTTCGACGGCGTTCATCGTGGCCACCAGGCGATTCTGGCGCGTTTGCGTGAGCGTTCGGCGGAGCTTGGCGTACCGAGCTGCGTGGTGCTGTTCGAGCCGCAACCGCGTGAGTACTTCGACCCCAGCGGTGCACCTGCCCGGTTGAGCCGGCTGCGTGACAAGCTCGCCTTGCTGGCTGCCGAAGGTGTCGACCGCGTGCTGTGCCTGGCCTTCAACCCACGTCTGCGTGAGTTGAGCGCGGCGGAGTTCGTGCAGCGCGTATTGCTCGATGGCCTGGGCGTTCTGCATCTGGAGGTGGGGGACGACTTCCGCTTCGGTTGCGACCGCGCCGGCGATTTCGCCTTTCTGGCCGAAGCCGCGCAACGCGAAGGCTTCACCGTCGAGGCGGCCAAGACCGTGGAAGTCAATGGCCAGCGGGTCAGCAGCACGCGTGTGCGCGAGGCCCTGGCCAGCGGTGATTTCAAGGTCGCCGAAGGCATGCTCGGGCGGCCGTTCCGGATCGTTGGGCGGGTCCTGCACGGGCAGAAGCTCGGTCGTCAGTTGAACGCGCCGACCGCCAACGTGCAGCTCAAGCGCAAGCGCGTACCGCTGACCGGGGTCTACCTGGTCAGCGCCGAGATAGATGGCCGGCCATGGCCAGGCGTCGCCAATATCGGCGTGCGCCCCAGCGTGGCCGGTGACGGGAGCGCCCACCTCGAGGTGCACCTGCTGGATTTTGCCGGCGACCTGTATGGCCGGCGTTTGACGGTGGCATTCCACCACAAGCTGCGCGATGAGCAGCGTTTCGCCTCACTCGAGGCACTGAAGACGGCAATTGCTGCCGATATTGCCGCCGCCCGCGCCCATTGGCACGGCCAACCGCTTAAGTGAAGAGCCGAGATGACCGACTATAAAGCCACGTTGAATCTTCCTGATACCCAGTTCCCGATGAAGGCCGGCCTGCCGCAGCGCGAGCCGCAGATCCTGCAACGCTGGGACGAGATTGGTCTGTATCGGAAGCTGCGTGAGATTGGCGCCGACCGGCCGAAGTTCGTCCTGCACGACGGCCCGCCCTATGCGAACGGCAGCATTCATATCGGTCACGCGCTGAACAAGATCCTCAAGGACATCATCACCCGCTCCAAGACCATCGCGGGCTTCGATGCACCTTACGTTCCGGGTTGGGATTGCCATGGCCTGCCGATCGAGCACAAGGTCGAAACCACCTTTGGCAAGAATCAGCCTGCGGATCTGACCCGCGAGCGTTGCCGTACCTACGCTGGCGAGCAGGTCGAAGAGCAGAAGGGCAACTTCATCCGTCTCGGCGTGCTGGGCGAGTGGAACAACCCGTACCTGACCATGAACTTCGCCAACGAGGCCGGTGAAATCCGTGCCCTGGCGGAAATCGTTAAGAAGGGCTTCGTGTTCAAGGGCCTGAAACCGGTCAACTTCTGCTTCGATTGCGGTTCGGCACTGGCCGAAGCCGAAGTCGAATATCAAGACAAGAAGTCCGATGCCATCGACGTCGCCTTCCCGGTGGAAGACGCCGACAAGCTGGCTGCCGCATTCGGCCTGGCCAGCCTGAGCAAGCCGACCGCCATCGTCATCTGGACCACCACGCCCTGGACCATCCCGGCCAACCAGGCACTGAACGTGCACCCGGAATTCAACTACGCCCTGGTGGACGTCGGTGATCGCCTGCTGCTGCTGGCCGAAGAAATGGTCGAGAGCAGCCTGCAGCGTTACGGCCTGCAGGGCGAAGTCGTCGCCATCGCGGCGGGCGCCAAGCTGGAACTGATCAATTTCCGCCACCCGTTCTACGATCGTCTGTCGCCGCTGTACCTGGCCGACTACGTCGAACTGGGTGCCGGTACCGGTATCGTGCATTCCGCGCCAGCCTACGGTGAGGACGACTTCTACAGTTGCAAGCGCTACGGCATGAGCAACGACGACATCCTCAACCCGGTACAGAGCAACGGCGTCTACGTCGACTCGCTGCCGTTCTTCGGTGGCCAGTTCATCTGGAAGGCCAACCCGGCCATCGTCGCCAAGCTCGAAGAAGTCGGCGCGCTGCTCAAGCACGAAGCGATCAACCACAGCTACATGCACTGCTGGCGCCACAAGACGCCACTGATCTACCGTGCCACGGCACAGTGGTTCATCGGCATGGACAAGCAGCCGAACGAGGGTTCCACTCTGCGTGAGCGCTCCCTGGCTGCCATCGAAGAAACCCAGTTCGTACCGGCCTGGGGCCAGGCGCGTCTGCACAGCATGATCGCTGGTCGCCCCGACTGGTGCATCTCGCGTCAGCGCAACTGGGGCGTGCCGATCCCGTTCTTCACGCACAAGGAAAGCGGCGAGCTGCACCCGCGTACCGCCGAGCTGATGGAGCAGGTGGCGCAGCGCGTCGAGCAGGAAGGCATCGAAGCCTGGTTCAAGCTCGACACCGCCGAGCTGCTGGGTGACGAAGCCGGCCAGTACGACAAGAGCCGCGACACTCTGGACGTCTGGTTCGATTCGGGTACCACCCACTGGCACGTGCTGCGCGGTTCCCATGCCGAGCTGGCACACCCGAACGGCCCGGCCGCCGACCTCTACCTGGAAGGCTCCGACCAGCACCGCGGCTGGTTCCATTCCTCGCTGCTGACCGGGTGTGCCATCGACGGCCACGCGCCCTACAAGGAACTGCTGACACACGGCTTCACCGTCGACGAGCAGGGCCGCAAGCAGTCCAAATCGCTGGGCAACGTGGTCGCCCCGCAAAAGGTCATCGACAGCCTGGGCGCCGACATCCTGCGCCTGTGGGTCGCCTCCACCGATTACTCGGGCGAGATGGCCGTCTCCGACCAGATCCTGCAGCGCAGCGCCGATGCCTATCGGCGTATCCGCAACACGGCGCGCTTCCTGCTCTCCAACCTCAGCGGCTTCGATCCGGCTCAGCACCTGCTGGCCCCCGAAGACATGCTGGCCCTGGATCGCTGGGCGGTGGATCGTGCTCTGCTGCTGCAGCGCGAGATCGAAGAGGCCTACACCAGCTATCGCTTCTGGAACGTGTACCAGAAGGTGCACAACTTCTGCGTGCAGGAGCTGGGCGGCTTCTACCTCGACATCATCAAGGACCGTCAGTACACCACCGCAGCCGACAGCGTGGCGCGTCGTTCCTGCCAGACCGCCATGTTCCATATCGCCGAAGCGCTGGTGCGCTGGATCGCGCCGATCCTGTCGTTCACTGCGGACGAAATCTGGCAGTACCTGCCGGGCGAGCGCAACGAGTCGGTGATGCTCAATACCTGGTACGCAGGCCTGAGCGAGCTGCCGGCCGGTTTCGAGCTGGATCGCGCCTTCTGGGATCGCGTCATGGCGGTCAAGACCGCGGTCAACAAGGAACTGGAGAACCAGCGCAGCGCCAAGCTGATCGGTGGCAACCTGCAGGCCGAAGTGACCCTCTACGGTGAAGCGCCGCTGGTGGCCGACCTGACCCGTCTGGGTGACGAGTTGCGCTTCGTGCTGATCACCTCCGGCGCCAGCCTGGCACCGCTGGCCGCTGCGCCGGCTGACGCGGTGCAGACCGAGGTTGCCGGGCTGAAGCTGAAGATCGTCAAATCCGGCCTGACCAAGTGCGCTCGCTGCTGGCACTTCTGTGCCGACGTCGGCACCCATGCCAACCACCCGGATATCTGTGGCCGTTGCGTGGACAACATCGAAGGCAAGGGCGAGGTGCGCCATCATGCGTAACGCCCCAGCCCGCACCACGGAGATGCCATCATGAGCGCGCGTTTCGGCAAGCTCGGCTGGGTGTGGTTGAGTGTGGTGATCTTCGTGGTCGATCAGATCACCAAGTACTGGTTCGACAACAACCTGCAGATGTACGAGCGCATCGTGGTCATCCCCGACTACTTCAGCTGGACCCTGGCCTACAACACCGGCGCCGCCTTCAGCTTCCTGGCCGGTGCGGGCGGCTGGCAGCGCTGGCTGTTCACCCTGATCGCCCTGGTGGTCAGCGTGGTGCTGGTGGTGTGGCTCAAGCGTCTGAAGCCCGACGAGACCTGGCTGGCCGTCGGCCTGGCCCTGGTGCTCGGCGGCGCGCTGGGTAATCTGGTGGATCGCGTGGTGTTCGGCCACGTGGTCGACTTCATCCTGGTGCACTGGCAGAACCGCTGGTATTTCCCGGCCTTCAACCTGGCCGACAGCGCGATCACCGTCGGTGCCGTGCTGCTGGCGCTGGACATGTTCAAGAGCAAGAAGTCGGAAGAAGAGGTGGCACGTGACTGATGTACGTATCGGCCCGGACCGGCAGGTAACCCTGCATTTCGCGCTGAAGCTGGACAACGGCGATGTAGTCGACAGCACCTTCGACAAGCAGCCGCCCACCTTCAAGGTCGGCGATGGCAACCTGCTGCCGGGGTTCGAATCCGCGCTGTACGGTTTCAAGGCCGGCGACAAGCGCAGCGTGACCGTGCTGCCGGAGCAGGGCTTCGGCCAGCCGAACCCGCAAAACGTGCAGATCATGCCGCGTTCGCAGTTCCAGGGCATGGAGTTGTCCGAAGGGCTGCTGGTAATCTTCAACGACGCCGCCAATACCGAGCTGCCCGGTGTGGTCAAAGCCTTCGATGACGCCCAGGTGACCATCGACTTCAACCACCCTCTGGCTGGAAAGACGCTGACGTTCGACGTCGAGATCATCGACGTCCAGGCGATTTGAAGCGGCGACATCGATCCAGTCGGACATTCCTCGCGAACGCGCTGTCTATCGCGTAAGGTCTTTTGGGCTTACGCGATAGACTCTCCACTCAAGCCTCCGTGCCGAGCGTGCCATGCATATCAAACTCGCCAATCCCCGCGGTTTCTGCGCCGGTGTCGACCGCGCCATCGAGATCGTCAACCGTGCCCTCGAGGTGTTCGGTCCGCCGATCTACGTGCGTCACGAAGTGGTGCACAACAAGTTCGTGGTCGAGGATCTGCGTTCTCGCGGCGCGATTTTCGTCGAAGAGCTGGATCAGGTGCCCGATGACGTCATCGTCATCTTCAGCGCCCACGGCGTATCCCAGGCCGTGCGCAACGAAGCCACCAACCGTGGTCTGAAAGTGTTCGACGCCACCTGCCCGCTGGTCACCAAGGTGCATCTGGAAGTGGTGCGCTACAGCCGTGACGGCCGCGAGTGCATTCTCATCGGCCACGCCGGTCACCCGGAAGTCGAAGGCACCATGGGCCAGTACGACGCCAGCAATGGCGGCGCCATCTACCTGGTAGAAGATGAAGAGGATGTCGCCAAGCTGCAGGTGCGCGACCCCGATTCGCTGGCTTTCGTGACCCAGACCACGCTGTCGATGGACGACACCAGCAAGGTCATCGATGCCCTGCGCACACGCTTCCCCAGTATCGGCGGCCCGCGCAAGGACGACATCTGCTACGCCACCCAGAACCGTCAGGATGCGGTCAAGCAACTGGCCGACGAGTGCGACGTCCTGCTGGTGGTCGGTAGCCCCAACAGCTCCAACTCCAATCGCCTGCGCGAGCTGGCCGAGCGCATGGGCACGCCTGCCTACCTGATCGACGGCGCCGAAGACCTCAAGCGCGAGTGGTTCGAGGGTGCCAAAGGCATCGGCATCACCGCCGGCGCGTCCGCTCCGGAAGTGCTGGTGCGCGGCGTGATCGACAAACTCGGCGAATGGGGCGCCAGCAACGTCCAGGAACTCGACGGTCGCCCCGAGAACGTGACTTTCTCCATGCCCAAGGAACTGCGCCTGAAAGCGGTGTAGTGCTGAGGCCGTGCAATCGAAGCCAGGGCATCTGCCCTGGCTTTTTTATGGGTGTTGCCAGGCTACTGCTGAAATGTCAGGCATAAAAAAGCCGGCTTGTGGCCGGCTTTCGTAAGGCAGGTTGTGCTTACTTTTGATAAGCAGCAGCCGCCTTGGTGATCTCGGCGCGGGCCGCTTCAGCGTTGCCCCAGCCTTCGACCTTGACCCATTTGCCTTTCTCGAGATCCTTGTAGTTCTCGAAGAAGTGCTTGATCTGCTCGATCAGCAGTGGGGGCAGGTCGGTGTATTCCTGAACGTCCTTGTAGATGGTGGTCAGCTTGTCGTGCGGTACGGCGATCAGTTTGGCGTCGCCACCGGCTTCGTCGGTCATGTGCAGCACGCCGACCGGACGGGCGCGGATCACCGAGCCTGGTGCTACCGGGTACGGGGTCACGACCAGCACGTCGAGGGGGTCACCGTCGTCGGCCAGGGTGTGCGGGATGAAACCGTAGTTGGCCGGGTAGAACATCGGGGTCGCCATGAAACGGTCGACGAACAGGCAGTCGGTGTCGTGATCGATTTCGTATTTGATCGGCGCGTGGTTGGCCGGGATTTCGATAGCGACGTAGATGTCATTCGGCAGGTCTTTACCGGCCGGAACCTTGCTGTAGCTCATGGGTGACTCCCTGATGTGGGCCAAAAAAGTGGCCGGATTATAGGTGGATTCCCGCGTCGTTGCCATTACAGCCATTGGTCGTATCCGGCTGAGCGGGGTTGGGTTCCTGATAGTCCGGGTGTTCGACCTGCAGGCGGCGTAAACGTGCCAGCGGATCCTGTCGATAGAACAGCCGCAACTGGGCGTAGACCGCTGGAAAGGCCTCGTCGAGCAGGTCGGGAGCGTTGAAGAAATATTCGCTGGTCACCGCGAAGAATTCGGCGGGGTTTTCGGCTGCGTAGGGGTCGATGGCGGTCTGCGCCTCCTCATCGGCGTCCAGTTCGGCATTCAGGCTGTCGAAGGCCTGCTGCATGGCGCTGGCCCATTGCTGAATATCCATATTGCTGTGCAGCGGCGGTAGACCGTTGGCGTCGCCGCCGAGCATGTCCAGCTTGTGTGCCAGTTCGTGGATCACCAGGTTGTAGCCTTCCCAGCCGCCGCTGGCCTGTACGCCGGGCCAGGCGAGGATCACCGGGCCCTGTTGCCAGGCTTCACCGCTGTGCTCGCCATCCCACTCATGTTCGATACCGCCGGAGTCGCGATGCCGTTGCGGGCTGACGAAGTCGTCCGGGTAGAGGATCACCTCGTGAAAGCCTTGGTACCAATTCAGCTCGGCCAGCCCGAGCAGCGGCAGTTCGGCCAGCGTCGCCAGGGCCAGGCGATCGTCGTTGTCGAGTTCGAGGCCGGGCAGGGTGGTCAGGTGTTTGTTGTGCAGGAACAGCACGGCGCGTTCGCGCAGGCGCTGCAGCTCCTCTTCGCCGAGCCCGTCGAGAATCGCCAGGCGCTGGCGCACGATGGCCCAGCTGCTGTCGCTGACAGGGTTGCGGGAGAGGATGCGCTTACGGCGCCAGGCGCTGAACGACCACATGACAAAAGCTCGATGGCAGGGTGGCGTCACCTTAAGCAGGCCATCCGCTTACCGCAAGCGCGCAGGCGTTACGCGCTGTTGAAGGGCCACGGCATGCCTGTTCGCCTGGCAGATGCACCTGGCAGCGCCACGCGACCGGGCTTGCGCGCCTGGGACGCCTGGCAGGCAGGATGCGGGGCGCCGCTGTGCTAATCTGCGGCCATGTTTTCATTCGGCTCGCCCGGCTTTCGGCGCGCCTGTTTTCGAGGTTTTCATGCATATCCACATTCTCGGCATCTGCGGTACGTTCATGGGGTCGCTGGCCGTGCTGGCCAAGGCGCTGGGCCATCGCGTCACCGGTTCCGATGCCAACGTCTATCCGCCCATGAGTACCCAGCTCGAGGCCCAGGGCATCGAGCTGATGCAGGGCTACGATCCCGCTCACCTGCAGCCGGCACCCGATCTGGTGGTGGTAGGCAATGCCATGAGCCGCGGCAACCCGGCGGTGGAGTACGTGCTCAACAAGGGGCTGCCCTACGTGTCCGGGCCGCAGTGGCTGGCCGACCATGTGCTGCAGGGCCGTTGGGTGATGGCAGTGGCGGGCACCCACGGCAAGACCAGCAGTTCGAGCATGCTCGCCTGGGTGCTCGAGCATGCGGGCATGGCGCCGGGCTTCCTGATCGGTGGCGTGCCGCAGAATTTCGGCATCTCCGCGCGTCTGGGCGATACGCCGTTCTTCGTGGTCGAAGCCGATGAATACGACAGTGCGTTCTTCGACAAGCGCAGCAAGTTCGTCCACTACCGCCCGCGTACCGCGATCCTCAACAACCTCGAGTTCGACCACGCGGATATCTTCCCGGATCTGGCGGCCATCGAGCGGCAGTTCCACCACCTGGTACGGATCATTCCCGGCGAAGGCCTGGTTATCCACCCGGCCAGCGAAACCGCGCTGACTCGGGTGATCGGCATGGGCTGCTGGACGCCCGTGCAGACCACTGGCGACGGTGGGCAGTGGCAGGCGCGCCTGCTGGCTGCCGACGGCTCGCGGTTCGAGGTGAGTTTCGATGGCAAGGTCGAGGGCGTGGTGGAGTGGGGGCTCACCGGCCAGCACAACGTCGCTAACGCCTTGGCCGTGCTGGCTGCCGCGCGGCATGTGGGTGTGGTGCCGGCGCTGGGCATCGAGGCGCTGGGACGTTTCATCAATGCCAAGCGGCGCATGGAAAAGGTCGCCGAGGTGAAGGGCGTGACCGTCTACGACGACTTCGCCCACCACCCGACCGCCATCGCCACCACCCTCGACGGCCTGCGCAAACGGGTTGGCGACGAGCAGGTCATCGCGATCATCGAGCCGCGTTCCAATTCCATGAAGCTCGGCGCCCATCGCGATGGCCTGGCGGAATCTGCCGAGCAGGCCGATGCGGTGTTCTGGTACGCGCCGCCGAATCTGGGCTGGGATCTGGCGGCTACCGTGGCTGGCGCTGCCAATCCGACTCAGGTCTGCGATTCGCTGGAGACGATCATCGCTGGTGTCAAGGCGCTGGTGCGTCCCGGCACCCAGGTGGTGATCATGAGCAACGGTGGCTTCGGCGGCTTGCACGGCAAGCTGGCCGCGGCGCTGGAGGCATGAGCGTGGCCGGACCGGAGCGCATCACTCTCGCCATGACCGGCGCCTCCGGCGCGCAGTATGGGTTGCGGCTGCTCGACTGCCTGGTGCGTGAGGACCGGGAAGTGCACTTCCTGATCTCCAAGGCCGCGCAGTTGGTGATGGCCACCGAGACGGACGTCAGCCTGCCGGCCAAGCCCCAGGCCATGCAGGCGTTTCTCACCGAATACACCGGTGCCACCGACGGGCAGATTCGTGTCTACGGCAAGGAAGACTGGATGGCCCCGGTGGCCTCCGGCTCCGGCGCGCCCTCGGCCATGGTGGTGGTGCCGTGCAGCACCGGCACCCTGTCGGCGATCGCCACCGGTGCCTGCAACAACCTGATCGAGCGTGCCGCCGACGTGGCCCTCAAGGAGCGCCGCCAGCTGATTCTGGTGCCCCGCGAGGCGCCGTACTCGAGCATTCATCTCGAACACATGCTCAAACTTTCCAACCTTGGCGTGACCATCCTGCCGGCCTCGCCCGGTTTCTATCACCAGCCGCAGACTGTGGATGACCTGGTCGACTTCGTCGTTGCGCGCATCCTTAATTGCCTGAATATCCCTCAGGATATGCTGCCGCGCTGGGGCGAGCAGCACCTCAACAGTGGCGATGAGTAAGCACGCGCTCTGCGCGGTCCTGCTGGCCTGCCTGCACGTGGGCGGCTGCGCCACCGCGCGTACCCTGGACGCCGCCAAGCCCGGCGCCCCGGTGGTGTACGCCGGTACCCGGCTGGACTGGTATGCGCTGCAAGGCGGTTGCTGCCCGGTCGAGCGTTTCGGGGCCGAAGCACCTGCCTATGCCGCGGTGGATCTGCCAGCCAGTGCCTTGCTCGATACCCTGCTGTTGCCGCTGTCGCTCGCCAAGGCCCTGGGTATTGGTTTGCAGGTCCGCGGTGGTGGGTAGGGCGCTTGTTGACCTCGTGACCGGATTCGATGGATGCGCCGTGGTTTTTGGCCGTAGGGTGGGCTTTAGCCCACCAGTTGCGTCGCGCTATCAGATCGGCGTCAGCAGCGGCTCACCACGGAAATGCCGGTCGATATTGCCAAGGAACTGCGTTAGCGACTGCTCCAGCGCCTGGGGCGAGTTGCCGCCCACGTGCGGGGTGATGGTCAGGTTGTCGAGGTCGAGCAGTTCACTGGGCGGCAGCGGCTCGCTTTCGTAGACATCCAGCGCCGCGGCACGGATGCGTTTTTCGCGCAGTGCACGGCCCAGCGCGGCGGTGTCCACCACGCTGCCGCGCGCCACGTTGACCAGATAACCCTGCGGCCCCAGGGCGTCGAGCACCTCGGCGTTGACCAGGTGGAAGGTCGAGGCGCCGCCAGGAATGGCCACCACCAGGCAGTCGCTCCAGCGCGCCAGTTCCAGGGCGCTGGCGAAGTAGCGGTGCGGGCTGTCCGCTTTGGCCGAGCGGTTGTGATAGCCCACCGGCATGTCGAAGGCCGCGGCGCGGCGGGCGAGTTTTTCGCCGATGGCGCCGAGGCCGAGAATGCCCAGGCGCTTGCCGCACACGCCATCGGTCATCGGCAGCGCATCGCGCCAGATGCCGGCGCGGCAGGCGACGTCCAGGCGACGCACATCGCGAATGGCAGCCAGCAGCAGGGCCATGGCGTGATCGGCGACGCAATCGGCGTTGCTGCCGGCGCCATTGCTCATGGCGATGCCACGGGCGCGGGCGGCCTCCAGGTCGACCTTTTCATAGCCCACGCCAAGGGTGCCGACGAAGCCCAGTTTCGGCAGGCGGGCGATTTCTTCGCCGGTCAGGCCGATGGTGCCGATGGTCAGTACCGCCTGCACGCTGTCGGCGTGCTCCGAGATGGCCGCTTCCCGCGCTGCAGCATTGGGCGCATGGGTTACTTCGAAGCGCTCGGCGATACGCGCCAGGCTGGCCTCGCTGAGCGGGTTGAGAATCAGCAGGTGCGGTTTCATGGTTTCTCCAGTTTCAGGGGGCCGCGACTTCGCGGTTTTCAACGGGCAGCGACTGGCACACGTCCACCCACTCGGCTTCGACCAGCTCGGCCATGCGCGCCGGGGCGATGCGCACCGCGCTGTGGATAGATCCCGCAGCCGGCACCACTTCCTCGAACGCGCGCAGCGACACATCGCAATACACCGGCAGTGGCGTGGCGAGGCCGAACGGGCAGACGCCGCCGACTGGGTGGCTGGTCAGGGCGAGTACCGTGTCGGCATCGAGCATCTTGGCCTTGCTGCCGAAGGTTTCCTTGATCTTGCGGTTATCGATGCGCGCATCGCCGCGGGCGACGATCAGCAGAGTGCGCTCGCCCATGCGAAAGGCCAGGGTCTTGGCGATCTGCCCGGGCTCCACGCCGTGGGCCTCGGCGGCCAGGGCCACGGTAGCGGTGCTGGTGTCGAGTTCGATGACGTGCAGGTCGGGCGCCTTCTCGGCGAAGAAGGCGCGAACGGATTGCAGGCTCATGGGGCGGCTCCCGGTGCAAAGCCACAACCATGTCGCGTCATGCGCGGCGAGGTCAAGCCTCAGCCAGGCAATTGCAGGCGGCTGCGCCCGCGGCTGATGTCGGCGAGCAGGAGCTGCAGGTCGTCGATGTGCGCTTGCGGCACGGCCAGTTGCAGCTCGGCGCCTTGGGCGTCGAAGGTTTCCTGCTCCAATACCGCATCGAACTCGGCCAGGCGCGACTTGAGCAACGCCAGCTCGGCGAACCCGCAATGGCAGAAGCAGGAGAGCCGCGCGACCTGCTCCTGGCGTTCGGCGTTCTGCAGGCAGTTGTTGGCGCTGCCGCCATAGGCGCGGGCCAGGCCGCCGGTGCCGAGTTGGATGCCGCCGTACCAGCGCGTCACCACCACCGCCACGCCATCGAACCCTTGAGCCTCGATGGCGGCGAGGATTGGCCGACCTGCGGTGCCACCAGGCTCGCCGTCGTCGCTGAATCGATACTGTTGGCCGAGCTTCCAGGCCCAGCAGTTGTGCGATGCGCTCGGGTCGCTGAGCTGCTCGATTAGCGCCTGAGCGTCCGCTGCATCCTTGATGGCGCGGGCCTGGGCGAGAAAGCGGCTCTTGCGGATTTCCTCGCGGTAGTCGCAAGGAGCGAGTAACAGAAAGGCCATCAGACGCTCGGTTTCAGTCCGCAGCCCTTGAGGATGATGCGCACCAGGTTATCGGCAGCGGCCTGGTAATCCTGCTTGGTCAGGCGCGAGCGGCCACTGACACGGCAGATCTCGGAGGCGAAGTCGGCGTAATGCTGGGTGCTGCCCCAGAGCAGGAAAATCAGGTGCATGGGGTCCACCGCATCCATCTTGCCGGCGGTGATCCAGCTTTCGAAGACGGCCGCGCGCTCGCGAAACCAGCTCTGGTGGTCCTTGCCGAAATGCTGCGACAGGCACACACCGCCGCTGATCACCTCCATGGCGAAGATGCGCGAGGCCTTGGGGTAGCGGCGCGAGTACTCCATCTTGGCGCGGATGTAGCGCTCGAGGGCCTCGGCCGGGTCATCCTCGGCACGCAGGTTGCTGAAGGCGCTGTCCCACAGCGTGAGGATGTTGTTCAGCACCGCCAGGTACAGGCCCTGCTTGCTGCTGAAGTAATAATGCAGGTTGGCCTTGGGCAGGCCCACCGCCTGGGCGATGGTGTTCATGCTGGTGCCCTTGAAGCCGTGCCGGGCGAACTCGTCTTCGGCGGCGGCGATGATCGCTTCTACGTTCTTCTGCCGAATCCGGCCATTCGGCTTGCCGGAGGTGGCGCTAGGGGCGAGGGCGTCGAGGGACATCGGAGGCTTCCGTTCTGTTCAGGGGGCACAGCGCAAGAACAGATACTCCAGAACCCGCCGACGTGACAAGCGCTGGTCGCTGAAAATATCTGGCCGGTCTCACTGCCGGCCACTGTATCCGCTCAACTGAAGGCCTGGACGATGCGCTCAAGCAGCTCGGCATTGGGCAGCCGACCCTGGCCTGCCTTGAGGTTGTCGACCACATAGCGCGGGTTCGAGGTGGCCGGAATCACCGCGGTAACCGCTTCGTTGGCGAGGATGAACTTGAGCAGCAACTGCGCCCAGGACGTTGCATCGACCTCGTTGGCCCACTCCGGCAGCGGCTTGCCTTTCACCCGGGCGAGCAGTTGCGCGCGCTGGAACGGACGGTTGATCAGCGTGGCGATGCCGTGCTCGGCGCAGTAAGGCAGCAGGCGTTTCTCGGCATTGCGCTCGCCCACCGAATAGTTGAACTGGACGAAATCGACCTTCTCCTTGGCCAGCACCTCCAGCAGGTCGTCGTGGGCCGACTCGATGTAATGGGTGATGCCGATGTAGCGCACCTTGCCTTGTTCGCGCAGCTCACGGGCCAATGCCAACTGCGTGGTGGTGTCCTGCAGGTTGTGCACCTGCAGCAGGTCCATCTTGTCGGTCTGCAAGGCTTTCAGGCTCGCCTCGAACTGCGCCAGGCCGCGCTCGCGTCCGCTGCTCGACAGCTTGGAGGCGAGAAATGCCTTGCCCTGAGTCTTGGTGCGCTTGAGCAGCTCGCCGGTCACCGCCTCGGCGGCGCCGTAACTGGGCGCGGTATCGATCAGCGTGGCGCCGCCATTGATGAAGGCTCGCACCACCTCGTCCAGTGGTTTCAGGCTGGCGTCGTCGAGGCTTACGTTGAAGGTTTGCGACGTGCCCAGGCCGATCACCGGCAGTGCCTCGCCACTCGACGGAATCTTGCGCTGCAGCAGCGGGGCCGGGTTGGCCGCGAACGCGAAGCCCGGCAACAACTGGCTGCCGGCCGCGAGGGTCATCAGAGCAGCGCTGCCCTGCAGGAAATGGCGACGATTGGGCATGGCATGCTCCAGAGGCTGGTTGAAGAGACAATGGCTTGAGACTAGACGCCCAGCCCAAGGGAGTATCGACAGCCTGTTACCGGGTATGTCGCTAGCGGCTGGCCGGCGAAGAGGGAACCAACCTTCGCGAGGGCCATCACAGCAGAGCCCATGAGCTTCTCCGATGCGCCTGGAATGTTCAGGGCGCCTGCCCGAACCGTTGCCGAAGGACCCTGCAACCCGTGTTGTCTCGCCACTCGCTATTACCCGTATTTACTCTACTGACGCTACTCGGCGGTTGTACCCAGTACCGCGAAGTGCCGCCGCAAACTGCCGAAGGCCAGGCCTGCGTTCAGCAGTGCAACGAAACGCAGCGGGCCTGTGAACGCCGTGAGGATGAGGCCTACCAAGGCTTCAAAGTCATCCACGACAGCCAGAACCAGAGCTACCAGAACTGCCTGCACACCACCGAAGATCCCAATCTCAAGACCCTGTGCCCGAAGCCCACGGCAATCGACGGGCCTGACTACCGAACCTGCTCGCAGGTCTACAAGAACTGCTTCGTCAAATGTGGCGGCAGTTACCAGAAGATCGAGTAAGCGCTGCATGGCTGGGTGGTGCCGATAGCAGCCGTTCGTAGTCGGGGACCAATTGGTGGGCTAAAGCCCACCCTACGGCTAGGTGCGCGGCTGTAGGGTGGGCTTCAGCCCACCAAATCGAAGGTCCGCTATCGCCTTACAGCAGCCAATTCAAACACGCATCTAATCGATCGAAACGACCATTCAGGCGCTCGCCGCCAGCTCTTCGAGAAAGGTCTCCAGCACCAGGTGCGGGCGGCGGCCCTTGCGGGTGACCGAGGCCAGGTTGAGGTCGTAGAAGCGCGTATCGGCTTTCAGTGCACGCAGGCGGCCTTCCTTGATCCAGGCGGCGGCGTAGTGATCCGGCAGGTAGCCAATATAGCGCCCGGTGAGGATCAGAAAGGCCATGCCTTCGCGATCCGAGGCGCTGGCCGTGCAATTCAGGGCCTGGTAGTGGTTCTGGATGTCCGGCGGCAGGCGAAAGGTCGGGGCGATGGCATGCTGGGCATTGAGGCGTTCGTCGGGCAGCTCCCGGTCATCCACATAGAACAGCGGGTGGCCGACCGCGCAGTAGAGCAGCGAGCGCTCGTCGTAAAGCGGCTGGTAATCGAGGCCGGACAGGCCACCGACCATGGGCACCACGCCCACGTGCAGGCGCCCGTCGAGCACGCCCTGTTCGACCTCGCTGGGCGGCGTCATGCGGATATGCACGTGCACGTCCGGGCCGCGATCCTTGAGGCGGGCGAGGGCGCTGGTGATGCGCATGTGCGGCACCGTCACCAGGTTGTCGGTCAGGCCGATATTCAGCTCGCCGCGCAGGTGCTGATGCAGGCCATTGACCTCGGTACGAAAGCTTTCCAGCGCCGCCAGCAACTGCTGGGTCGACTGGTACACCTCGCGACCCTCTTCGGTCAGTGCGAAGCCGGCGCGGCCGCGCTGGCACAGGCGCAGGCCGAGGCGTTGCTCCAGGTCGCTCATCTGCTGGCTGATCGCCGAGCGACCGATGCCCAGCGCGCTCTCCGCAGCGGAAAAACCGCCGCACTCGACCACGCTGCGAAACAGCTTGAGCAGGCGGATATCGAAATCGCTGACCTGGGCCAGGGGCTCCGGGCGTCGAACGCTCATTGTTTAGTCACCGCTGAACTGAGGATAAGAAGAGTCTGGTTTGAGTGACTTTATGCCTGTGGCACCTTTCCAGGCAACCGATACGCTTCTATCCATCTTCACGAAAACGCCATTACGAGGCTGACTCCATGAACATGCCGCAGACCGCCACGCCGCCCCTGGCCAGCCAGCTCAAGTTGGACGCCCACTGGATGCCGTTTTCCGCCAACCGCAGCTTTCAGCGCGACCCGCGGATCATCGTCAGCGCCGAAGGCTCCTGGCTGACCGACGACTCCGGTCGCAAGGTTTACGACAGCCTGTCCGGTTTGTGGACCTGCGGCGCCGGTCATTGCCGCAAGGAGATTCAGGAGGCCGTGGCCAAGCAGCTCGGCACCCTCGATTACTCGCCGGGTTTCCAGTACGCCCACCCGCTGTCCTTCAAGCTGGCCGAGGAAGTCGCCGACCTGATGCCGGGCGACCTCAACCACGTGTTCTTCACCGGCTCCGGCTCCGAGTGCGCCGATACCGCCGTGAAGATGGCCAAGGCCTACTGGCGCCTGAAGGGCCAGGCCAGCAAGACCCGTATGATCGGCCGTGCCCGTGGGTACCACGGCGTCAACATCGCCGGCACCGCGCTCGGCGGCATTGGCGGCAACCGCAAGATGTACGGCCAGTTGATGGATGTGGACCACCTGCCGCACACCCTGCAGCCAGGCATGGCCTTCACCAAGGGCGCGGCCGAGACCGGCGGCGTCGAGCTGGCCAACGAGATGCTCAAGCTGATCGAACTGCATGACGCCTCCAACATCGCCGCGGTGATCGTCGAGCCGATGTCCGGTTCGGCCGGTGTCATCGTGCCGCCTGCCGGTTATCTGCAGCGCCTGCGCGAGATCTGCACGCAGCACAACATCCTGCTGATCTTCGACGAAGTGATCACCGCCTTCGGGCGCATGGGCAAATGGACCGGCGCCGAGTACTTCGGCGTCACCCCGGACATCGTCAACGTCGCCAAGCAGATCACCAACGGCGCCGTGCCCATGGGCGCGGTGATCGCTACCCGCGAGATCTACCAGACCTTCATGGGCCAGCCGACGCCCGAGCACATGATCGAATTCACCCACGGCTACACCTACTCAGCCCACCCGGTAGCCTGCGCCGCTGGCCTGGCTTCTCTGGAGTTGCTCAAGCGCGAGAACCTGGTGCAGCAGTCCGCCGAGTTGGCGCCGAAGTTCGAGAACGCCATCCATGGCCTCAAGGGCGCCAAACACATCGTCGACATCCGCAACTGTGGCCTCGCTGGCGCGATCCAGCTTGCGCCCCGTGATGGCGACCCGTCGATCCGTCCCTTCGAGGCCGGTGTGGCACTGTGGAAAGCCGGCTTCTATGTCCGTTTCGGCGGCGACGGCCTGCAGTTCGGGCCGATGTTCAACGCCAAGATCGAAGACCTCGACCGCGTGTTCAGCGCCGTGGGCGATGTCCTGCAAAGGATCGACTGATGGCTGTCCGGCAGCAGGCGGTAGCCACCGTGCAGGTGGATAACGACGAGGTGATCGTCACCGAATGGCGGTTCGCGCCGGGTACCGAAACCGGTCGCCACCGGCATGGCTACGATTACGTGGTGGTACCCATGACCGACGGCACGCTGCTGCTGGAAACCCCGGAGGGTGACAAGCACGCCCCGCTGGTGGCCGGGCAGAGCTACTTCCGCAAGGCGGGGGTGGAACACAACGTGATCAACGCCAGCGACCATGAAGTGGTCTTCGTCGAAACCGAAATCAAAGCGCATTGAACCCATTTCTGTAGGAGCCGGCTTGCCGGCGATGCTTGCAGGATTGATCGCCGGCAAGCCAGCTCCTACGCAACGTCTCCAATCGAGGAAGCTCCATGACCACCATCCAGCACCTGATCCACGGCGAACTCACCGACGGCCAGGGCGGCCGCAGCGCCGAGGTCTTCAACCCCGCTACCGGCGAAGCGGTACGTCGCGTCGCCCTGGCCGATGTGGCCACCGTGCAGCAGGCCATCGACTCCGCCAAGGAGGCGTTCCCGGCCTGGCGCAACACGCCGCCGGCCAAGCGCGCTCAGGTCATGTTCCGCTTCAAGCAACTGCTCGAGCAGCACGAGAACGCCATCGCCAAACTGATCAGCGAAGAGCACGGCAAGACCGTCGAAGACGCTGCCGGCGAACTCAAGCGCGGTATCGAGAACGTCGAATACGCCTGCTCTGCGCCGGAAATCCTCAAGGGTGAATACACCCGCAACGTCGGCCCCAACATCGACGCCTGGAGCGACTTCCAGCCGGTGGGCGTGGTCGCTGGCATCACCCCGTTCAACTTCCCGGCCATGGTGCCGCTGTGGATGTATCCGCTGGCCATCGTCTGCGGCAACTGCTTCATCCTCAAACCCTCCGAGCGCGACCCCAGCTCCACCCTTTACATCGCCCAGTTGCTGCACGAAGCTGGCCTGCCCAAAGGCGTGCTCAACGTCGTGCACGGCGACAAGACCGCGGTGGATGCACTGATCCAGGCGCCCGAGGTCAAGGCCCTGAGCTTCGTCGGCTCCACGCCCATCGCCGAATACATCTACGCCGAAGGCAGCAAGCGCGGCAAACGCGTACAGGCCCTGGGTGGCGCCAAGAACCACGCGGTGCTGATGCCCGATGCCGACCTGGACAACGCCGTCAGCGCACTGATGGGCGCCGCCTACGGCTCCTGTGGCGAGCGCTGCATGGCCATCTCCGTGGCCGTGTGCGTGGGCGACCAGATCGCCGATGCGCTGGTCGACAAGATCGTCCCGCAGATCAAGGCCCTGAAGATCGGCGCCGGCACCCAGTGTGGCCTCGACATGGGCCCGCTGGTCACCGCTGCGGCGAAGGACAAGGTCACCGGCTACATCGACGCCGGAGTGGCCGCTGGCGCCGAGCTGGTGGTGGATGGCCGTGGCCTGAGCGTGTCCGGCAATGAAAACGGCTTCTTCCTAGGCGGCACCCTGTTCGACCGGGTGACGGCGGACATGACCATCTACACCGACGAGATCTTCGGCCCGGTGCTGTGCATCGTCCGCGTCGATAGCCTGGAAGCGGCCATGCAACTGATCAACGATCACGAATACGGCAACGGCACCTGCATCTTCACCCGTGATGGCGAAGCGGCGCGGCTGTTCTGCGACGAGATCGAAGTCGGCATGGTCGGCGTCAACGTACCGCTGCCGGTACCGGTGGCCTACCACAGCTTCGGCGGCTGGAAGCGCTCGCTGTTCGGCGACCTCCACGCCTACGGCCCCGACGGCGTGCGCTTCTACACCCGCCGTAAATCCATCACCCAGCGCTGGCCGCAGCGCAAGAGCCACGAGGCCGCGCAATTTGCGTTTCCGAGTAATAGCTGAGGGGATGTGAGGTAACGAAAAGGCCGATCAGTTGATCGGTCTTTTTGTTGGTGCCCGAGAAGTCCGCGTGCTGCCCATGCCTGTGCGAGGGGAACTGTGGGACAGCAACTTGTGGGAGCGGGCCATGCCCGCGAATCTCCATCGGCAGCAACACATGGTTTGCGGTTGGATATCGCACCCCGACGCCTGCCATCCATTCAAGGCTGTCCGCCTGGCCCTCTACACAACGATTCCGTTCGGCCTCCTGAAGGGGCGAGTG